>DATFWE010000071.1:0-8400 GCA_035259575.1 Haliangiales bacterium | reverse complement strand
TTCACGTTCTTGCCGAGGAGGAACGCGGCCGGGCGGTACTTGTCGCCGCTCTTCACGAAGACGTCGCCGCCGTCGACGTACACGCAGCCGGTGATGGCGTCGCGGCGCCAACCCTCGTCGCTGTTGGCGGGGAGGAGCCCGTGCCGCGCGTCGACGGCGAAGGTGAGGTACTCCTTGCCGCTCGCGTCCACGTGCGTCTCCCCGTCGACGCGGACCCGGCGCTCTTGCGCGGGCAGCCGCGCGCGCGAGAAGCGGCTCTGATCGTCCTCCTTCGCGGCCAGCGGCCTGATGAGGACGCGCTGCACCACGGCCGCGGCCGACTTGGCGTCGGCGGCGTGCGGCTCCTCAGCCGCCGCGGGCGACGCGAGCAGCGTCGGGGCGAAGGTCGCGAAGGCGAAGAGGGCGAGCATCGAGAAGCGCTTCATGGGTCCGGTTCCTCCTGATCGCAAGTTTCGGTCGACGGGTCACGAGCTCCACGAGAACCAGGCTGCCGACGACCGGCAGCCACAGGCTGACGAGGTACGCGAGCTCCTCCTCGACGCCGGCGGCGTCGAAGGCGAAGAGCATCGCCCGCGAGACGACCGCGACGCTGAGCTGGCCGAGGACGTGGAGCGCCCAGCGGCGGTGCTCGACGAAGCGGCGGGCGCGCGCCGTGCGGACGCCCTGGACCATGGCGACGGCGGTGATGATGCCCGACAGCATGAACCCCAGCGTCGAGGGCAGGCCGCCCTTGGCGAACAGGGACAGGTAGAAGCCCGACGGCACCAGCGCGAGCAGCACCAGGACGCCCGTCACGCGCCCCAGCCAGCGGTGCAGCCGGGGCGCGCGCCGCACGACGGCCGTCGAGAACAGGAGCAGGCAGGCGGGCAGGCAGATGACGGCCGCCACCACGTGCGCTCGCAACGCCAGCATCCACACGTCCTCGAGCGGGAGCGGCAGCTTTTCCAGCACGAACGGGGCGAGCTCTTCGCCGAAGTAGACGAGGCTTGCCACCGCGATCGCGGCGGAACCCAGGGCGAGCGCGACCACCATCGCTGCTCGGAGGAGCGTGAGGAGCCATGGTGGGAAGCGCATGTCACCGTTCCAACGCGCGAGCGCGCCGAACGGTCTAACGGCCGCCCACACCTGTGCCTCCGTACAGGGGCCCGTCGTCGTCTCCGTCGCTGCGGCGCCCGTCACGGCGGCCAGCGCCGGTCTCTTGAACCTCGCCGCGTTCGCCCCTAAGGTTACGCGCATGAAACGACTCGCCTATTTGACGCTCGCCCTCGCCGCGTGCAGCGGCAGCTCGGGGGAGAGCTGCGACACCTGGACCCAGTGGGGGCAGGGGGCCGCGCATGCCGGCGCGGTGTGCGCCTCCGGCCAGCCGCTGGGGCGCGTGCTCGCCCACATCGTCTACGATCCGTTCAACGCCGACGAGATCGCCGACCCCGCCTCGCGCGGCGGCGACCTCTTGGTGCACTACCAGGCGCCGCTCGTCGTGGGCGACGACGTCTACATGATGAGCCGCGGGGGGACGTACACCCCGTGCACGGTCGTGCCGCCGCCGCAGAACGTCGTCGTGTGCGACGACTACCGCAAGAACAGCATGACCTGGCTGGAGAAGGGCTTCCGCTGGCAGGGGGGCAGCCTCGTCGAGAAATGGACGTTCACGTCCGACTGGAAGCCGGTCCCGTCGCAATCGTTCGAGCCGATGTTCCAGCCGGCCGTGTCGGGCGACGCGATCTACGTGCCCGGCGGCGGCGGCAGCATCTACCAGCTGGATCGCGCGACGGGCGCGCAGGTCCGCCAGATCAAGGCCTTCGGCGACGCGCTCGACCTCGACACCTACGTGACGAGCGGGCTCGCCGTCGACGGCGACGGCGCGGTTTGGTACACGGCGATGAAGCTCGACCACGGCGCGCCCTACGTTGCGGACGCCCAGGGCTGGCTGGTGAAGGTCCCCGCGGGCGGCGCGGCGCAGACGAAGGCGCTGGGCGACCTCGTGACCGGGGCGCCCGCTGCCGACGCGGCCTGCGTGCGCACGTTCAACCGCGCGAACAACCCGCTGCCCTGGCCGCCGCCCGACGATGCCGCCGGCAACCCGGCGGTCCCGCCGTCGGGGCCGTGCGGCAGCCAGCGGCCGGCCATCAACGCCGTGCCCGCGATCAGCCCCGATGGGACGGTATTCATCGTCACCAAGGCCCACTTCAACGACCGCTACGCGTACGTGACCGCCGTCCGCCCCGATCTCACGACCAAGTGGGCGGCGTCGATGCGCGGTTACCTCGCCGACGGCTGCGGCGTCCTCATCCCCGCCGACGACAATCCGGCGAACTGCCGCGCCGGCGCGCGCACGGGCGTCGACCCGGCGACGAACGACAAGCCCGCCGGGCGCGTCGTCGATTCGTCGTCGAGCTCCCCCGTCGCGCTCCCCGACGGGGGCGTCGTCTACGGCAGCTACACCAACTACAACGGCTTCCGCGGGCACCTCATCCGGTTCACGTTGGCGGGCCAGCCCGCGGCCGCGTACGACTTCGGGTGGGACACGACGCCCGCGCTCTACCGCCAAGGCGACCGCTACTCCGTGATCCTCAAGGAGAACAACTACGGCCAGGACAGCGCCGGGACCGACCTCGGACCGTTCTTCATCACGCAGCTCGGCGAGGATCTCCGGCCCCGGTGGCAGTACCGGCACACCGACACCGAGAGCTGCGAGCGCGACGACACCGGTCAGCTCGTGTGCACCGCCGATCACCCCAACGGGTTCGAGTGGTGCATCAACGCCCCCGCGGTGGACGCTGACGGCACCGTCTACGCGCTCAACGAGAACGGGCGGCTGTACGCCATCCGCCAGGGCGGCACGCTCCGCGATTCGTTCTTCCTGGAGCGGACGCTCGGCGCCGCCTACACGCCCCTCGCCGTCGACGCGCAGGGGCGGATCTACGCCATGAACTTCGGCGTGCTTTCGGTGCTCGGGAAGTAGGCTACGGCCGCACCTCCAGCGAGAACAGCAGCGCCAGCACGCCGAAGATCTGCTTGGCGTCGTCGCCCACGCCCATGCGCGCGGCGAAGCCCGCCTCGAACATCCCCGCGCGCGCCCGCACGCCCGCGGCGAGGGCCACGGCCCGCGTGTCGCCGAGGCGCGTCGTCCCGACGACCGCCTCGCCGCCGAGCACGAGCGCCGCCTTGTCGACGATGTGCCACCCCGCGAGGTAGGTCGACGTCCACGCCGACTCCTCCACACCGCCGCCGCGCGACACCATCGCCGACTGCGCCGTCGCCAGCGTGAAGCGATCGAGCGCGAGCGCGAGCTGCGCCCCGCCGCGGACGGACACGTAGGTGGGGTCGATCGGGACGGTGGCGTCGGCGAACGCGTCCACGCCGGGGAACAGGCGGTAGCGCGCCCCGCCCGTCACCGAGCGCGCCGACGGGCCGCCCGCGTCGAGCCCGGTGCTGTTCTCGAGCGTCCCCGAGGCGTACAGCGCCAGCGGACCGAGGCCGACCTCGCCGTCGAGCGCGAAGCGCACCCCGTCGGAGGCGCCCACCGGCGTGGCCACCGCCGGCTCGACGCGCATGCCCACCGCCCACGGGCGCGGCGCGGCCGGCGACGGCGGGGGCGCGAGCTCGACGGTGGTGGCGGGCTGCCCCACCGGATAGGCGAGCGCCACTCGCCGCGGCGGGGGCGGCGGCGCCGGCCGGCTGACCTTCTCCACCTGCGTGAGGTCGCCGATGGGCGTTCCGGCCCACAGCGCGACGAGCTTCACCCCCTTCTCGGTCGCGCCCTCGAACGGGGTGACGCGGCTGCGCCAGGCGGACCCGTCGCGCGCGAGCGGCGTCGCCTGCGTGCCGTCCTTGCCGGCGAGCGTGAGCTCGGGCGCGTCGACGGCGAGCGCGTTCCCGGCCGCGTCGGTCAGCGTCACGATCGCGCCGCCCGAGCCGTCGAGCTCGATGCGCGCGCGCGGCACGGTCACCTCGCACGCGGCGGTGTCGGCGCGGCCCGGATCCGCGCCGGGGGCGAGCTTGACGGCGTGCGCGCCCACGCCCCGCACGACGAGCGGCGCCGCGGCGGGCTTGCCGTCGACATAGAGGTCGAGCTCGACCGGGCCCTCGAGGGCGACGCGCACCTCGCCCGTCGCCGCGCAGCCGGTGCCGCCCTCCGCCTTCACCCGCACCACGTCGATGATTCGCGCCGCCGACGGCATGCCGAGGAGCCCGGCGGAGGTCACGCCCGACACGCGGGCGTAGTACCGCCCCGGGCCGAGCGCGCCCAGCGTCTCGCGCAGCGGCGCGCCCGTCGCCCGCGGGTCGACGCGGAAGCGATCGCCGAAGCTCTCGTCGCGCGCGGCCTCGAGCTTGTAGGTCTCGGCCCCGTCGACGCCCTTCCACGCGATCTCCGGCGACGCCGTCCCGTCCGCCCCCGCCACCCACACGTCGCGGATCCCCGGCGCGTCCCACCCCGGGGCCGCCGGCAGCGCCTGCGGCGGCTCGGGCGGCTTCCCCTGCTCGACGCGCGTGCCGTACCCCTGGTCCACGGTGACCTTCTTCCCCTTGCTCGCCACCGTCGCCTTGCCGTCGAACACCGAGATGCGCGCGGTCTTGTCCTTGCCCACGCCGACGGCGAGCTCGCGCGCCTCGGGCGCCACCTGCGCCACGGGCGTGTCCACGCGCGCGGCCTCGCCGCGCAGCGCCTGCAGCTTGAGCCGCAGGTCCCCCTGCACCAGATCGACCGCGCCCGTCTTCTGCCGCTGTCTCTTGCCCACGTACACGCCGTAGATGACGACGAGCGCCTGCTGGTCCATGTACAGCGCGCTGCCGTCGCGGAACGTCACCATCGCGTTCGCGTCGGTGAGGGTGTTGACCTGATCGAGGCGGTAGAGCGCGCGCCCGCGCTGCGCCTCCTCCCAGCTGCGCCGCCCCGACTTCTTGGCGTTGACGTGCGGCTTGAGCGCCGTGATGCGCGCGTCCGGCGCGGCGGCGCTGATGGTGAGGTGCATCCCCGGCTTGAGGTAGTGCGGCTCGCGCGGGCCGAGCCACGTGTTGAGCTGGTGCAGGCGATCGAGCGCGTTGCGGTCGTCGGGCCAGATGCGCTTCGACACCGACTGGCAGGTGTCGCCGGACTTCACCACGTAAAACTCGGCGTCCTCCGGCCGGTCGCTGGCCTTCTCTTGGGCGTGGGCGGCGCTAGCGACGAGCGCGCAGAGCGCGAGCCACCTTCTTGGCCAGGTCCGATGCGTCGAGCGGCAACGGCACATAGTCATGGATTCCCACCTCGATGGAGCGGGTCATGAGGGCGAGGTCGTCCTCGGGTCCGCACAGCAGGACCGGCGGCGCGTGGGGGGCGCGCGCGAATGCCTGCGCCAGCGCGAGCGCGTCGTCGCCGGCCGCGCCGACGACCACCAGGGCGCCGTACGGCGCGAGGTCCTCCCCCGGCGACACGTTGGTCACGTCGTGCCCCATGCCGCCCAGCGCCGTTCCCACGCCGGCGGCGGCCGCTTCGGGCGGCTCCCACACGGCGACCGCTCCCGTCACGTTCTCCTGGGCGGTGACGGCGGCGAAGTGGGGCTCGCGCCGGGGCGCCGCCGCCTCGCGCGCCGGTCGCGCCGGCGGCGGGGCGGGCGCGGCCGTGAGCGATGGCGCGAGCGCCTCGCGCATTTCGCGCGCGTCGCTGAAGCGATGCGCCGGCAGCTTGGCCATCGCCTTGAGGATCACCGCCTCGAGACCGGGCGGCACGTCGTCGCCGACGAGCTTGCGCGGCGGGATCGGCGCCCGGTACGCGTGCGCCATGAGCAGCTGCATCGCCCCACCGGTCTCGGGGAACGGCGGGTGACCGGTGACCATCTCGTAGAGCACGCACCCGAGCGAGTAGATGTCGGAGCGGCCGTCGGGCCGGCGCGCCTGCGCCTGCTCCGGCGACATGTACGCCGGCGTGCCGAAGACCTGCCCGTCGCGCGTGAGGCGGATGTCGCCCTCCTCGCGCAGCGTGGCCATGCCGAAGTCGAGCACCTTGATGCGCTCCTCGTCGCCGCGAGGGCACAGCATGATGTTCGACGGCTTGATGTCGCGGTGGACGATGCCGGCGGCGTGGGCCACCTCGAGGACCGCGCACACCGCGTCGCCGGCGCGCACGACGCGCTCGGGCGCGAGGCGCCCCTCCGCGGCGACGACGGAGTCGACGGTCCGCCCGTCGACCAGCTCCATCACGATGTAGAGCGAACCCTCGTCGACGCCGAAGTCGTAGATGTGTACCGCGTTCTCGTGGTTGAGCCGGGCCAGGATGAGCGCCTCGCGGCGGAAGCGCTCGGCGACGGTCGGGCGCCCGGCGACGTCCTCGTGGACGAGCTTCACCGCCACGTCGCGCCCGAGGGCCAGGTGGCGCGCGCGGTAGACCGCGCCCATCCCCCCTTGCCCCAGGAGATCGACGATGCGGTAGCGCTCGGCGACGACGCGCCCGATCAATCCGGCACCTCGAAGATCAGCGTGGTGCGCCCGCGCGAGTGGATGCCCTTCTCGCCGAGCGGGCGCAAGGTCAGGGCGCCGCCGATGGCCTTCTGCGTGGCCTCGCTCATGAGGATCTGCCCGGGCTGCGCCATCGTCTCCAGCCGCGCGGCCACGTTCACCGCCTCGCCGATCACGGTGTACTCCATGCGCTTCTCGCTGCCGATGTTGCCGGCGACGGCCGGGCCGGTGTTGAGCCCGAACGCGAGCTGCACCTCGACGCCGTAGATCTGCCGCCAGCGGCGGTTGGCGGTCCCCACCCAGCGGCGCAGGTCGTCGGCGGCGCGCACCGCCCGCTCGGCGTCGTCGGGCCGCCCCTCCGGCGCCCCCCACACCCCCATGACCGCGTCGCCCACGAACTTGTCGATGATGCCGCCGCGCTTCTGCACGATCTCGGTGGCCACGGTGAACAGCTCGTTCAGCAAGGCGACGGTCTTCTCCGGTGAGATCTTGTCCAGGATCTGGGTGAACCCGCACACGTCGGCGAACAGCACCGTGACGTGGCGCACCTCGCCGCCCAGGCGCAGCCGCGCCGGATCCCTGACGATGAGGTCGACCACGTCGGGCGACAGGAAGCGCGACAGCGACTGGCGCATCGCCGCCTCCTCGAGGACCTTCTTCTCGGTCGCGTCGAGGTCGCCCGCCATCTGGTCGAACGCGCGCGCCAGCTCGCCGATCTCGTCGCCGCGGCGGGCGGCGATCGGGGCCATCTTGCGGTAGCGGCGGGCGCCCAGCTCGCGCGTCGCTTGGACGAGCGCGCCGATGGGGCGCGAGAAGCGCCGCGCCAGGAACAGGCCGGCCAGCGCCGAGACCAGCGCCGCCGCGCCGGCGGTGACGATCACCGAGCGGCGCATGGTGTCGAGCGACGCGTAGGCCAGGTCGCGTGGCTGGCGGGCGACGATCGCCCAGCCGAGCTCGGGCACCGTCTCGAGCGCGCCCAACATCGCGCGGCCGTCCTGGGTGAACTCGGGGGACACGCCGAACTCGTTGTCGGCGAACGACGGGTTGCCCTGCAGCGCCGCGAAGATGCCATTGCCGGCGAGCGACTCGCCCCGCTTGCCGCCCAGGACCACCCGCCGCGCGTCGTCGACGACGGTCACCGCGTCGGCGGACTCCAGCCGCCGTTCGCCCAGCTCCTTGACGAGGGCCTCCAGCCGATCGAGGCGCAGCGTGGTGGCGAGGTAGCCCTTGATCTGGCCGTCGACGTCGATGGCGGCGACGAGCGGCAGGCCGCCCGGTTGCGCCTCGCCGGGCAGGAGCCGCCGCTTGCCCAGCGCCGCGAGCGTCTTGGCGTCGAGCTTGTCCGCGCTCGCCGGCTCGGCCGCCTCCTTGGCCTTGAGCGAGCCGGCGCGCGCCCCGTCCGGACCGTAGAGCGTCACGTAGTCGAGACGGTCGGAGGCGGTGACCTTGGCGCCGACGAGCGCGAGGCGTTTTTCGTCGTCGCCGAGCCCGGGCGCGAGGAGGAGCTGGCCGATCCCCAGGAGCTCCTCGTCGGCGCGGCCGATCTCGCCGCGGATCGCGCGGCGCACGTCGGCGGCGATCGCCAGGTGGAGCTGGCGCGACGACGTGCGCAGCGCGTCGGCGTTGACGTCGATCATCGCCAGCCCCAGCGCCGCCAGCGGCGGCAGGGACACGGCGAGGCCGAACACGAGGATGCGAAGGAAGATGCCGGGCCGGCGCGTCACCGCCCTTAGTTTACCCCCGTCGCGCAGATCAATAGCGGGGTTCCCGCCCCCTCGGGGCGGTCCCCGCTACCCCGCGCGGAACTCGATCTCCGGAGGCGTGCGGTAGAACGCGTTCCGCTCGGGCGCGTTGAAGCGCAAGTAGTCGATCGGCCACGGCGTGACGGTCGGCTGCGAGCCGGGGCCGGCGCGGCGGATGGTGAGCGCCATCGGCGTGACGTTGCGGTAGCTCGATTGCGGCGGG
>DATFWE010000070.1:0-9271 GCA_035259575.1 Haliangiales bacterium | reverse complement strand
TGGTTCGTCGGCTCGTCGAGGAGCAGGAGATCCGGCTCGAGGAGGAGGAGGCCGGCGAGCGCCGCGCGCATCTTCCACCCGCCGCTGAGCTCGGACACCGGGCGGTCCCACGTCGCCTCGGAGAAGCCCAGGCCGGCGAGGATCTCCTCGGTGCGGTGGCGACCGTAGCGCTCCTCGAACGCGTCGAGCTCGTCGTGGAGGTCGGCGATGCGCTGGGCGATCTCCGACGCCTCCGCCTCGTCGGCGCCGCGCAGGTCGTCCTCGAGGCTCGCGAGCAGCGGCGGGATGTGCGACTTGTCGCCGACCGACGCGCGCACCGAGTCCACCAGCGTCCCCTGGGGGAGCTCGAGGATGTCCTGGGGCAGATAGCCGGCGCGGATGCCGCGGGCGAACGCGAGGTCGCCCTCGTCGGGCTCGCGCTCGCCCGCGACGAGGCGGAGGAGCGTCGTCTTGCCCGAGCCGTTGGGGCCGATGAGCCCGATCTTGTCGCCGGGCTGGATGGCGAAGCTGGCCTCGTCGAAGATGATCTTCTTGCCGAAGGCGACGGACACCTTGTCGGCGGTGAGCAGGCTCATGGGTCAGGGTTCGTCGTCGTTGGGGTCGTCCGGGCGAACCACCGGCAGGACCTTTTTCCCGGGCGGCATCGGGGGCGGCGCCAGCGCGGCCACCGCGTCGGCGGGGAAAGTCTGGAACTCGCCCGGCTCGAACGCCACCCGGATGCGCTGCCGGAGCACGTCGATCTCCGCCACGCGCCCCTCGCCGGCGGGCGTGCTCACGCGCTTGCCCATCTTGGGCAGGCCCTTGCGCATCTCGCGGTAGATCGCCTCCTCGTAGACCAGGCAGCACTTGAGGCGGCCGCACTGCCCGGAGACCTTGGTGGGGTTGAGCACCAGCCCCTGGTCCTTGGCCATCTTGATCGACACCGGATCGAAGTGCGGCAGGAACGTCGTGCAGCACAGCTCGCGCCCGCAGCTGCCGATTCCGCCCACCAGCTTGGCCTCGTCGCGCACGCCCGTCTGGCGCATCTCGATGCGCAGGCGCAGGTCGTGGGCGAGGTCGCGCACCAGGTCGCGGAAGTCGATCCGCTCGTCGGCGGAGAAGTAGACGATGGCGCGCTGCCCGCCGGGGAGGATGTCGACGCGGAACATCTTGACCGGGAGGCGGCGGGCGCGGGCGCGTTCCTTGGCGGTGCGCAGCGCCTCGTGCGCGCGGTCTACGAAGCGGCTCGCGCTGTCCAGGTCGCGGGCGTCGGCGCGGCGGAGGACGCGCCGCAGCGGCTCGGGCACGATCTCGCGGCGGGTGACCACGGCGACGGTCGCCTGGAGCGGCCCGCGATCGGTCTCGACGATCACGGCGTCGCCGGCGGCGTAGGTCGCGTCGCCGGCGTCGACCTCGTAGAGCTTGCCGCCGATGGTGAGCTTGACACCGCAGACGTTGGCGAGGACGCCCGGGCGGGCCGGGGCGTCGGGCCAGACCGGCTCGCCGTCGTCCTCGTCGGCGGGGAGGTCGGGCGCGAGCGTGACCTCGGGCGTGGGCGCGTCGCTGTCGTCGCCCCAGCGGACCTCGAGGGGGCGCGCCGCGGCCGCCTCGGCGGGGGGCCGGGGCGTGGGCTCGTCGGGCTCGAGGGCCTCGGGCGGCTCGGGTCCGCCGTCGACGTCCGCGGCGCGGGCGCGCGGCGGCGCGGCCTGCGGCCGGGGCGGAGGGCCCCCCGCCGGCGGGCGCGGTCGCGGCGGGCCTCCGCCCGCGCCCGGAGACCGCGGACCGGTCACCGCGGGCCTGGGCTCGCGCGCCTCGCGCGGCGGGCCCGGCGGGCGCGGCTGGCCCGCGTCGACCGGCCCGGGCGCGCCCGCCTCGCGCGGGCGGCCGCCCGGACGGCGCCGCCGACGGCGACGACGGTGGTGCGGCTCTCCGCCGGTGGGCTCGTCGGTCACGGGGATGGGCCCCCCATCTGCCCGAGCATGTGCTCGAGCGCGAGCTGCGCGTTCGCGTAGCCGAGCAGCGCCGTTTGCGCGTCGAGGACGGCGCGCGCCCGCGCCGCCGCCGCCGCCGGCGCGATCCGCGCCGCCTCGGCGCGCAGCGCCTCGCCGCGGAACGCGCACAGCGCCTCGGGCGCGCCGGCGGCGAGCGCCGCCACGTCGCGCCACCACAGACCCAGGAGGTCCAGCGTCCCCGCGATCTCCTCCTTCGACTGGGCGAGCTCGGCGGCGGCCGCGCTCGCGGCGCGCGGCCCGCCGCGGGCGGCGGCGACCAGCGCCAGCACCCGGTCCTGCCGTTTCTCCAGCGCGTCCTCGGCGGCGAGCTCGACGGCGCGCTTCGCCGATCCGCCGGCGAGCGCGGCGCTGAGGCGCGCCCGCTCGGGCGGCACGCCGCGCCGCTCGAGCAGCGTCGCGATCGTGTCGGCGCCGAGCGGCGCGAACCGCACACGCTGGCAGCGCGAAAGGATCGTCGTGAGGAGCCGCCCCTCCGACGCCGTGAGCAGCACGAAGTAGCTCCGCGCCGGCGGCTCCTCCAGCGTCTTCAGGAACGCGTTCGCCGCGTTGAGGTGGAGGCGGTCGGCGTCTTCCAGGATGACCAGGCGTGCCGGCGCCTCGTGCGGGGGGAACGCCAGCCGCGCGGTCACGTCGCGGATCGCCTCGATCGCGATCACCTCGCCCGCCCCGCCGGGCACGAGGATCAATAGATCCGGGTGGATCTCCTCGTCCACCTTGCGGCAGGCCTCGCAGGCGCCGCAGCCGCCCTCCGCGCAGAGGAGCGCGCGGGCGAGCGCGCGCGCGACCGTGCCCTTGCCGACGCCCGCCGGCCCCGAAAACAGCAATGCGTGCGGAAGCTTACCTGCGGCGAGCATGCGCTCGAGAAGGGAAACAGCGTGGTCTTGACCCACCACGTCTCGGAGGTGCATCGCGGTCACGCTAACATGCTTCAGGACGGCCGCGGACGGCCGGCAATCACTTCGTCGGGGCGGCCTTGTTCGGGGTCAGCGGCCTCTCGACCGGCGCCTTCTCGACGGGGTCGCCCGGGCTTACTTTCGGCTTGGTCGTCGCGGTGCGCGTCGTCTTCTTGACCGCGACTTTCTTCTTGGGGGTCGCTTCGGCCGGCGCCGCTTCGGCGGTTGCCGGTTTCTTCTTCTTGGTCGCGGCCAGCGCGGGGAGACTCCCCATCATCACCAGCGCGAGCGCAGCGGCGAGCTTCTTCATCGAGCCACCTCCTCTCTCCCTTGTATCACGCTTGCGGCCGATCGGCGAACTCCGCTACAACCACCACAGATGCCCACCGTGGACGCCCTTCTCCGCCTCGGCGACCGCTACGCCGCGCTGGGCCTCGGCTCGGCCGCGCGGGCGGTGTGGGAGCGCGCGGGGGGCGACCCCGAGGCGTTGCGCCGCCTGGCCCACCTCTGCCTCGCCGCGGGCGACGCGCGCGCCGCCCGCCGATTCGCCGAGGAGGCGGCCAAGAAGCGCCCGAGCCCGGCGGCTCGCCTCCTCGCGGCGCGCGCGCTCGTCGCCGTCGGCGAGATGGCGGCGGCGCGCTTCGCGTTCGCGGCGGTGATCGAGGCCGCCGGCGTCGATCCGTCGACGAAGGCGGCGGCGTACGTGGGCCGCGCCGACGTGGCCATCCGCGAGGGAGACGTCGCCGGCGCGGGCGCCCACCTGGCCGCCGCGCTCGACGAGCTCCTCGGTCCCCGCCCGGCGAACGCCCCGGCGCCGGTCGACGCCGACGACGCCCGCCTCGCGGACGAGCTGGCCGCCCGCGCCAGCGAGGTCGGGCGGGCGGCGGATCTCGCCGAGCGCGCGCGCGAGCGGGGGACGGCCCGCGGCGGCGCGCTGTTCGATTTCTGCCGCGCCACGCTGCTGGCGGCGGCCCAGGCGCAGGGCGAGGCGGCCTCCGACGCCGACATCGAGGCGGCGCTCGAGCGGGCGCTCGCCGCCGATCCCGGATCGCACGCGGTCAAGCTGCGCCTCGCGCTCCGCCTCAGCCGCCGGCGCTACCGCGATCCCGCCGCGCGCGCCCGCGCGATCGCGCTCCTCGAGGATCTCGAGGCGGCGCTCGCCGGCGACGCCGATCTCGCCGAGCGCGCGCGCGTGTGCTTCCTCCTCGCGGGGCTGTACGAGGACGATCCGGCCGCGCGCGCCCGCGCCGAGGAGGCGTACCGCGCCGGCCTGCGCCTGCGCCCGCGCCACGCCGCCGCCGCCAACAACCTGTCCCTCCTGGCGCTGGCGCAGGGGGACGTCGCCGCCGCCCGGCGCGAGCTGTCGCGCGCGCTGTGGCTCGACGCCGACTACGACGTCGCCTGGCTGAACGCGGCGCGGCTCCTGGACGCGGGCCGCCCGTCGCCGGCGTTCTCGGAGGAGGTGGGGGCGTGGCTCGACGCCGCCGAGCCCGGCGCCGGCGCGCTCGCCGGCGGCCCCGCGGCGCGCCTCGCCCGCGCCGCGTCGGAGCACGCGACGCAATCGATCATGGAGGCGCTCTACGCCAAGGGCCACCGCCTGAAGAACCTCCTCGGCATCAGCGGCGCGCGGGTGCGCGCGGCGCGCAAGGCCGCCGCCGACGAGCTCGACGACAAGCTCGCCGAGCTGGAGCGCGATCTCGGCGGGCTCTACGACGAGTGGGCGGCGCACCTGCGCACGCTCCAGGCCGAGGGGCCGCGCCTCGAGATCGTGCCGGTCAACCCGCTCGTGTCGGAGGTCGTCGCGGCCGCCGCCGAGGAGGGGCGGCCGGCGGTGCGGTTCACGCCCGCCAGCGCGCTCCCCGATCTCAAGGCCGACCGGGCGCTCCTGCGCGAGGCGCTCCTCAACCTGGTGGTGAACGCGCTCGACGCGCAGGAGACCGGCGACGCCAAGGACCGCGCGGTCGAGGTGGTCACGCGCGCCGTCGCCGGCGCCGGCGGCGCGCCCGCGGTGGAGGTGGAGATCCGCGACCGCGGGCCGGGGATCCCCCGCGCCGACCTGGGCAAGATCTTCGCGCCGGGGTACACGACCAAGCCGCGCGGCTCGGGCATCGGCCTCGCGGTCGCCAACCGCGTGGTGGCCGCGCACCACGGGCGCATCCTCCTCGACAGCGAGGAGGGGAGGGGGACGACGGTGACGGTGGTCCTGCCGTCGGACCTGGGCGGCTTCTCGTCGCTCGCCGCGACGACCGTCGCGCGGGCGGAGCCCTGAGCCATGGCCGCCGACGCCATCGTCTCCATCGACGATCAGCCGGAGGTCCGGCGCCTCCTCGTCGACATCTTCCGCGCCCGCGGCCGCGACGTGTTCGACTTCTCGCGCGGCGAGGACGCGATCCAGTTTTTGGGCGAGCGCTCCCCCGACGTGGGGCTCATCGTCATGGACCTCGACCTCGGCACCGGCCAGAAGAGCGGCCTCCAGCTCGTGCCCGAGATCCGCGCCCAGTTCCCCGACGTGCCGATCATTATCCTCACCGGCAACGCCACCATCGACGCCGCGGTGAGCGCGGTCAAGGCGGGCGCGGCCGACTTCCTGGTCAAGGACATGTACCTCGAGGACAAGCTCGACCTGTCGGTGGAAAAGATCGAGCGGATGCTGGCGCATGTGCGCGAGGCCCGCCGGCTCGAGGGCGAGAACCGCGAGCTGCGCGCGGCCAACCGCCGGCTGCGCGAGGCGGAGGAGCGGCGGCTCACGCTCGTCGGCAGCTCGACCGCCATGCGCGAAATCACGAGCAAGATCGAGCGCGTGGCGCGCGTGCCGCGGCCGGTCCTGGTCGTGGGCGAGCGCGGCACCGGCAAGGAGCTGGTGGCGGCGGCGATCCACCGCCTGTCCCCGCGCGCGCAGAAGCCGTTCATCATGGTCAACTGCGGCGCGGTGACCGAGACGCTGCTCGAGAGCGAGCTGTTCGGGCACGAGCAGGGCGCGTTCACCGGCGCGACCAAGCGCAAGGAGGGCAAGTTCGAGCTCGCCGACGGGGGGACGCTGTTCCTCGACGAGATCGGCAACATGTCGGTCGAGTTCCAGCAGAAGATCCTGCGCGTGCTCGAGTACCCGCGCTTCGAGCGCGTCGCCGGGGCGCGCACCATCGAGGTCGACGTGCGCGTCATCGCCGCGACCAACGCCGATCTGGCCGCGGCGATGGCGGCGGGGACGTTCCGGCGCGACCTCTACGACCGGCTGTCGTTCGAGGTCATCTCGCTGCCGCCGCTGCGCACGCGCCGCGAGGACGTCCCGGCGCTGGCGGCGCATTTCCTCGCCCTGTTCCGCGCCGACGTGCCGGGGATCGTCGCGCGCGAGATCACCGCCGCGGCGCTCGAGCGCCTGTGCTCGTACGACTATCCGGGGAACGTGCGCGAGCTGCGCAACGTGGTGGAGCGCGCGGCCTACGCCTGCGACAAGCCCGCGCTCGACGCGGCGGACGTGGAACGGGCGCTGCCGCCGCGGCCGCAGGCGTCGGCGCCGGAGACGGTGGCGTTCGTCGACGATCCGGTGCAGCCGCTCCCCGACCGGGTGGCGGCGTTCGAGCGGGCGCTGTGCAAGGAGGCGCTCGAGCGGGCGCGCTGGAACCAGCGCGAGGCCGCGGAGGCGCTGGGGCTCACCTACGATCAGTTCCGGCATCTGTACCGGAAGTACTCGTTGGCCAAGGAGCAACCGTGAGTGAGCGAGCGGAGCCGCCCCTGTGGATCGAGGCGACCTGGAGCACGCGAAGCACGCAGCCGCAGCGACCTGGAGCCCGGCGGCGACGCGAGCGAACGGTGCGACCATGAGCCGGCGAGCGGAGGCGAGCATGAAAGCGACCTGGGAGCGAGGCGCAGCCGAGCGACACGGAGCTGCGAGCCGGAGCGAGCCGGCGGTGCGACCATGACCCGCGTGCCGGCCGCGCTCCTCGAACGGTTGCACGAGCTGAGCCTGCTCGACGTGGACGCGGTGGTGGCCCCGGCCGATCCCAACCCGGCCGAGCTCCTCGGCGCCTACGTGGCGGATCTGGAGGAGGCGCTGGCGGAGGCGCGCCGCGCCCTGCGCGACGCCCACGGCGAGCTCGGCGCCGGCCCCGACCCCCTGCTCCTCGTCGAGCAGGCGCCCGAGCGGCGGGTGGCGGCGGGCGACCAGGGCGTGAAGGATGCGGCGGACCGACTGCGCGCCCGCGCCGCCGGGCGGCGCGACATGGCCCGGCTGGAGGAGCTGGTGCGGCGCGTCCTCCCCCGTCTCCTCGACGCCGACCGGCGCCTCGTCGCCCTGGCGCCAAGGTAAAGCGGTCCCGGATTGTCTATGATGTGGGTGTGCCCCCGGCCGACCACGAGCTGGCCCAGCGCGCCAAGGACGGCGACCGGGAAGCTTTCGCCCAGCTGGTGAAGAAGCACCAGCGACGCGCGTACGCGACGGCCATGCATCTCACCGGACAGCACAGCGACGCCGACGATGTCGTCCAGGAAGCCCTGCTGCGGGCCTACCGGGGCCTTCACGGCTTCGACGGGCGGGCCGCGTTCTCCACGTGGCTCCACCGCATCGTCGTGAACGTGGCGCTGAACCACCTGCGCGCGCGCCGGCGGCCCACGCTGCCCATCGAGGCCGCCGCGGGCGTCGGCCTGCCGCCCCGCGTCGAGCCGCGCGCCGAGGCGCGGGTGGTGCTCGCCGCGCTGGCGGAGCTGTCGCCGCCGCTGCGGGTGACGCTCGTCCTCGCGACCGTCGAGGACATGCCCTATCGCGAGATCGCCGAGACGCTGGGCGTGCCCGAGGGCACCGTGGCCTGGAGGGTCAATCAGGCGCGCAAGCTGTTGCGTCTCCGCCTGCAGAACATTCCCGAGGTGAACGTGGATGAAGTGCTACGACGTACGAAGAAAGCTCTCGGCGCTCCTGGATAGCGCCGCGGAAGGCGACCTTCGGGACGCCGTCGCCCGTCACCTCGACGGGTGCGCGGCCTGCCGCGCGGAGCTCGAGGCCCTGGCCGCCGTGGACCAGGCGGTCGCGCGCACGCTGCGCGCGGCGGAGGAGCCGCCGCCGGGCTACCTCGAGGGGCTGTGGGGCCGGCTCGAGCCGCGGCTCGGCCCCGACCCCGAGCTCGACGAGATCAAGAAGCTCGCCGCCGAGGTCGTGAGCGCCAGCGGCGTCCGGTCGGCGCCGAGCATGCCGGCGGTCGCCACGTCGCTGGGGCGGGTCGTCGTGTCGCCGGGGCGCCCGGCGCGGCGGCGCGCGCCCTGGCTCGCGTTCGGCGGCGCTGCCGCCGCGGCCTGCGCGATCCTCGTCGGCTGGCTATGGCTCACGCGCGGACCGCGCAGCGAGAGGGTGCAGTCGCCGCCCACGACCGGCCCCGAGCCGCCGCCGGTGGTGGCGGTCGCGCCGCCCGAGGCGAAGCCGCCGGAGAGGCCCGCGCCGCCGCCGCCCCCGTCCCCCGTCGAGGCCGCGCCGGTCGCGCCCGGGGCGCCGCCGAAATTCCCGATACTCGAGCGACCGGAGAGAAAGGCGGGCGTGCCGAGGCGCGAGATCGAAGCGCCGGCCCCTCCGGTCAAGGAGGCCGCGCCGGCGGCGGCCAAGGCCGAGGCCGAGCGGCCCGCGCCCAAGGCCGAGGAGGTCCTCGTCCCGCCGCCGCCCCCCGAGCCGGCGCCCGTCCTGCCGGAGAAGCTCGGGCACGAGGAGATCGAGCGCGGCATGACCAAGATCGGCCCGCGCGTGCAGGCCTGTTTCGACCTCCATGCCATCCAGGGGAAGGTGATGGTCAAGGTGAAGATCCTCCCCGACGGCGGCGTCGGCGCCGCGGACATCGAGGGCAAGCACGCCGGCACCGAGGGGGGAGCGTGCGTCGCCAAGGCGGTGGGCGAGGCTCGTTTCCCGGCGTTCCGCGGTCCGCCCATGACCATCCGCTATCCGTTCCAGGCAGAGTGACCATGGAGTCGACCCGCGGACGTTTCTTCGAGGACTTCGAGCGGGGCGCGGTGCTCCGTCACGCGACGCCGCGCACGATCACCGAGGGGGACGCCGCCCTGTACACGGCGCTCACCGGGGATCGCCGCCCGCTCCACTGCGCGGCCACCGTGGCGCGCGCGATGGGCTACCCGCGCGAATCGATCCACGACCTCCTCGTCTTTCACATTGTCTTCGGCAAGACGGTGGCGGACGTGTCGCAGAACGCGGTCGCCAACCTGGGGTACGCGGACGTGCGCTTCCTCCGGCCGGTGTTCCCGGGCGATACCCTGCGGGCCGAGAGCGAGGTGCTCGGCTCGCGCGAGACGTCGAGCGGCAAGTCCGGGATCGTGTGGGTGCGCACGCGCGGGCTCAACCAGCACGACGAGGAGGTCCTGCGCTACTGCCGCTGGGTCATGGTGGAGAAGCGGGGG
>DATFWE010000069.1:0-40477 GCA_035259575.1 Haliangiales bacterium | reverse complement strand
GGGGACGAGCCCGCCCCCGCCGTCGCGCAGGAGGACCTCGCCGCGCGTCTCGGCCACCGCGCGATTGGTCCGCGACTGCTC
This sequence comes from Haliangiales bacterium, assembly GCA_035259575.1. Taxonomy (GTDB): domain Bacteria; phylum Myxococcota_A; class Polyangia; order Haliangiales; family SHYZ01; genus DATFWE01. The sequence continues at coordinate 40,396 of DATFWE010000069.1, read as the reverse complement.
CTCGGCCATCCCGCCGTACACCTGGCAGTGCTGCGTCGAGCACAGGAGGAACGGATCGAGAAAATGACGCGTGCCGATCTTCGCCAGGAGCTCGTCGCGCGCCGCCACCGCCTGGGCCTTGAGCGCGTCCATCGGCGCGTCGGGGAAAATCTCCGACGGCAGGATGCCCATGAGGAGCTCGTTCTCCGGCAGCGCGTTCACCACGGTGAGGAAACCGTCCTGCCCCACCGCCAGGTACACCCGACCCCGATAGCTCCGCGTCTCGCGCTTCTCCGCCACCTTCGCGCCGCCGCCGCCGTGGACCACGTCCTTGACGACGATCGCCTCGCCGAGCGGCGCAAACCACACCGTCCCCGCGTTCCTGACGGTCGTGCCGGCCGCGTCGCGCGCGACGATCGTCCCCTCTGGCCGGCGCAGCAGCTCGGGATGCACGAACGCGTCCACCTGGTACTTCCGGGCGATCTCCGCCGCGCTGCGGCCGGCCGCGGCCTCGGTCGCGGCCGGCGCCACCGCCAGGTAGACGTCGCGGCTGTCGATGACGTCGCCCTCCACGCCGAACACGATGCCCGTCTCGAACGTCCGCGGCGCGAAGCCGCGCGCCTTCCACTGCGCCGCCTCGGCGTCGCCCGCGTGGCGCGACACCACCGTCCACCAGCGCACCTCCGCGGGCCTGCCGCCCTCCACCGTGACCGTCCACTCGGCGCCGGCGCGGACCTCGGCCCCGCCGTCCCCGTCGGGGAGGACGCGCAGCCCCTTGTCGCCCGACAGCACGACCGATTTCTGCCCGTGCATGATCTCGACGGTGACGAGGGGCAGGCCCTCGCGCGTGAACGAGAAGCGGTGGCTGTAGAGGAGGCGAAGCTTGTCGTCGCCCGACATCTCGTCCGCGCCGAGCGCGCCGATCCCCACGACGAGCGCGCCGGCCGCGACCAGGGGAACGAGCTTACCGGGGACGATCACGCCCCCCGAAGATAGAAGAAGGGGGCGAGGGGGGCAAAATTACGAGCCGGCGCGGAAGAGGTTCCAGGAGCGCACCATGCGCGTGTCCTGCTTGAGCGTGAACTGGTACATGCACGCGTCGTCGTCCGCGGCGCGCTCTCGACGGCAAGCTCGGTGATGAACGCGTCGACCTTGTTCTCGACGTCGTTCGCTTCGGCGGGCCGGACGTCGCGCGTCGAGCAGCGACGGTACAGCCGGGCTTCCGACTCGGCGGGGTCGGGAGCGCCGACGCAGCCGAACGCCATTCCCATGAACGAGAGCGCGGCACCCAGCTGCTTCATCGGACGCACCTCCTTGCAGGGGTGCTCTTTGTCGCTTACTGGCGTCTAGAAAACTACATACACCTTTATGTAGGGTCGCCAGGCAGTTCGATGCGCGTGATGTAGTTGATATTGAGGTAGTTGATGGTGAAATGGGCGACGATGGGTCCGATTAGATCACCAACAATATTGAACATTTCTCCGAATACCAGCCCCATCGCGAACGCGGACAGCGTCCAGGGCAGATATCGGAGACCGGGACCGATGTGGAGGAGCGCGAACACTCCCGCGGAGGCCCACACGCCGAGCCAGGGCTGGAGCGCGCCGCGGAAGAACAGCTCCTCGCCGATCGAGCTCGCGAGCGCGAGGATCAGGACGTCGCGTCCGCTGAGCGATCCGAGCAGCGCGCGGAACGATCGATGGAGCTGCCGCGCCCAGTCGAAGCGGTGCACCGCGAGGCGCGACACGAACACGACCGCGAGCGCGACGCCGAAACCGATGAGCGGGCTCAGGACCAAGAGGAGCGGCGTCGACCCGGGAAGACGGACCAGGTTGGGCTGGCCGCGCAGGTAGCCGATGCCCACGGCCGCCACGCCCAGCGCACCATAGAGCCCCACGATCAGCGTCGCGCGCGAAAGGGCAGGCTCAGGTGGGCGCCTCTGCAAGTCCACGGACGGAGTGGGCCGGTGCGAGGAGGGGGACTCGAACCCCCATGGGATTGCTCCCGCTAGCCCCTCAAGCTAGTGCGTCTACCAGTTCCGCCATCCTCGCAGCTTGGGGAGGTAGCTTGTCTACACGTGCCCGCCGGCGCTGTCAAGCCACCCGGTGAATTTTCATGAGGTTCGTGGACTCGCCGGACCCGACCGGCACGCCCATGGTGATGACGACGCGGTCGCCGCCCTTGGCCAGGCCGCGCGACACGAGGACATCCTCGATGCGCCCGAACATCTCGTCGGTCGTGGCCGCGGGCGCGATGCGCACCGGCAGGACGCCCCAGTACAGCGCCAGGCGGTGGTAGCTCACGTCGTCGGTGGTGAGCGCGACGATCAGCGCTTCGGGGCGGTACTCGCTGATGAGCCGCGCCACGCCCCCCGAGTCCGAGTAGCAGGCGATCACGCGCAGCCCCATCTGCTTCGCGGCGACCACCGCGGCGTGGGCCACCGCGTTCGAGGACACCGGCAGGTCGAGCGACGGCGCCTCCAGGTTGAGGCGATACCACGACGAGCTCTCGATCTCGTCGATGATGCGCGCCATCGTGCGCACCGCCTCGCGCGGCCAGCGCCCCGCGGCCGTCTCCCCCGACAGCATCAGCGCGTCGGTGCCGTCGAGGCAGGCGTTCGCCACGTCGGAGGCCTCCGCGCGCGTGGGCCGCGGGTTCTCGATCATGCTCTCGAGCATCTGCGTGGCGGTGATGACGACCTTGCCGCGCCGGTTCGTCGCCTCGATCGCCCATTTCTGCACGAGCGGGACCTTCTCCGGGCCGAGCTCCACGCCGAGGTCGCCGCGCGCGACCATGATCCCGTCGGCGGCGTCGACGATCTCCTCCAGCCGCTCGACCGCCTCGGGCTTCTCCAGCTTCGCGATGATGGGGATGGACAGCTCGTCGGTCGTGGCCAGCCGCCGCGCCTCCTGCACGTCGGCGGCGGAGCGCACGAACGACAGGGCGACGAAGTCCACTCCCGCGCGCAGCCCGAACGCCAGATCGGCGCGGTCCTTGTCGGTGATCGCGGGCGCGGACACGCGCACGCCGGGGAGGTTGATCCCCTTCTTGTCGCGGAGCACGCCGCCGGCGACGACGCGCGTCTTGACGTCGGTGTCGGCGACGCCGATCACCTCGAGCGACAGGTACCCGTCGTCGAGAAGGATGCGATCGCCCGGGCGCACGTCCTTGGGCAGGTGCGCGTACGTCGTCGACACCGCGCGCTCGTCGCCGACGATCGCGCGCGTGGTGATGACGAACTCGGCGCCGTCGCAAAGCTCCACCGACCCCTTCTCGAACGTCCCCACGCGGATCTTCGGGCCCTGGAGGTCCTGCAGGATGCCGATCGCGCGGCCGCGCTCGTCCGCCTCGGCGCGCACCGCGCGCAGCGCCGCGAGGTGCGTGTCGTGGTCGCCGTGCGAGAAGTTCAGTCGGGCCACGTCCATGCCCGCGTCGATGAGCCCGCCGATGACGTCGGGCGCCCGGGACGCGGGCCCGAGCGTGCATACGATCTTGGCGCGTCGCATTCCTACCCACCGTATCACACAAAAAAACCATTGCGCTCCGCCCGCGGCTTGGGATACACGCCCCGTGCAATGCGCGGTTTCCCGACGATGCCATACATCGTTTGCGTCGTTTTCGTCGCGTGGTTCGTCACGACGTCGGCGGCGTGCACCGTCGAGCGTGAGGCCCCGAACCTGGTGGGCCAGGACATACGCGTTACCGTCATCCATACCGCCGACATTCACTCCCGTCTGTTTCCTTACCGATATGTCCCGAACAGTCCGGAGCAGGGCAATGGCCTGATTCCGGGCAATGGCCCATTCGGCGGAATCGCGCGCATCGGCGCGATCGTCAAGCGGGAGCGGGCGAAGGCGGCGCGCTCGATCTGGCTCGACTCCGGAGACTGCTTCCAGGGCGCGCCGATCTTCAACGTCTACAAGGGCGAGGTGGAGATGCGCGCCCTGTCGCTGCTCGGCGTCGACGCCGCCGTCATCGGCAACCACGAGTTCGACCTGGGCGCGAACAACCTCTACGAGCAGTACGTGACATGGGCGCACTACCCCATGCTCGCGGCGAACTATTACTTCGAGGATCCGCGCGAGCCGGGCAAGCCGAAGCTGGCCGAGGTCATCCAGCCGTTCCAGCTGTTCGACCTCGACGGCGTCAAGGTCGCCGTCATCGGCATGGCGAACATCTCCACCATCACCAGCCTGGAGGAGGGGGGGAACGCGCTCGGCGTCCGCCCGCTCGACGACAACGAGACGGTCGCCAAGTACGTGCGGCTGCTCCGCCCGGTCTCCGACGTGGTGGTGCTGCTCAGCCACCTCGGCCTCGACGAGGACGAGGGCCTCGCGCCCACCCAGGTCCGGGACACGAACACGACCCTGCCGCTCGAGGGCGTGGACCTCATCCTCGGCGGCCACCTCCACATCGTCCTCGATCCGCCGAAGATCGCGTTCACCGATCGGTACGGCCACAACACGATCCTCACCCACTCGGGCGCGTTCGCGAAGTTCGTGGGCCGGCTCGACCTGGTCGTCAGGGTCGGCGCGGACAACGCCGACCCGCAGAAGCGCAGCGCCGTGTCGGCGTTCAAGTACGAGATCATCCCGGTGGACTGCGCCGCGGCGACGAAGGGCGGGCCATGCACCACACCGTCGGACCCGCAGACGACGGCGCTCCTCCAGCCCTACGACTTCGAGCTCCACCAGCTCCTCAATCTCGACGGCGTGTTCGCCTACGTGGTCCCGGCGGGGAAGATCCAGCGCAACGACGCCAGCGGCGGCGATTCGCAGCTCGGCAACCTCGTCGCGCGGTCGATGCAGCTCCGCCCCGGCGTGAACGCGGACTTCGCGATGACCAACTCGCTCGGCATCCGCGCCGACTTCGAGCAGGGGCCGCTCACGCTCGAGGACATGTACAACGTGTTTCCGTTCGAGAACACGATCGTGCTCATGTACCTGTCGGGCAACGAGATCCAGGAGACGCTGGACTTCGTCGCCCGCAAGTCGTCGGACCGCGGCTGCAAGACGCAGGTCCAGGTGTCGGGGCTGTGGTTCACCCTGGTGTGCGGCCAGAACGCGCACGCGGAGGAGATCTACATCGGCGAGAAGTGCCGGCGCGACGACGGAACGATCGACGCGTCGCGCTGCCAGAAGGTCATCCCCGTCGGGCTCTACCGCGTGGCGGTCAACGACTACATCGCCGCGGGCGGGTCGGGATTCACCGTGCTCAAGCGCAACACGTCCAAGCTCGACACCAAGATCTCCCTCCGCGACGGCCTGCGCGACTACATCCGCGGCCTGCCCGCGTGCACGCCGGACCAGATCGACGAGACCGATCCCGCGCACACCGTCGTCCGGAACTACGGCGTGGTCACGTGTCTCGATTCAGCGCTGGAGCAACATGAAGGTCGCATCCTCACTCGTTTTGAGTAGCCTGGCGCTGGCGCTCGTCGCCTGCGCGGACCGCGAGCCGCCCCTGGGCGGGACGCAGTCGCTGCGGGTGACGGTGCTGTCCCCCGCGGACACCGGCAGCACGACCGCGCGCCTGCCCGACACCGCGCGCGACATCGTGTTCCAGGTGACGGCGATCGACGCCGAGGGGAACGTCGATCGCACGTTCTCCGGCTCGGTCGACGTGCTCGTGTTCACGCTGGGGACGGTCGATCCGCTCGCCAAGCCGGTCGTGATGCAGGCCGGGCAGGGCGACGGCGAGGCGCTGCTGCCGGCGACGTACGGGCAGACGTACCTGTGGGTGGAGGACTCGCGCGCGGACGGCGGGCGCGCGCCGACGTTCGCGACCGGAACGTCGCCGATCCTGTGGTACCGCGACCCGACGCTCGAGGACGTGTCCAAGCCGGGCCCGGGGCAGAACCCGCTCTACGACTCGCCGCTCGAGGGCAAGCAGGTGAACGTGTCGACGTCCAAATTCGGCGCCGCCGGCAAGCTGGTGGTGACGGGCGTGTACGCGACGGGGTTCACCGTGTCCGACGTGAGCTGCGCCGCCGGCGCGTGCGCCGGTTACCCGTACGGCCACGCCTTCGTCTACACCTACTCGCTGCCGCGCGACGACGCCGGCGTCGGGGTGAAGGTGGGGCAGACGGTGTCGTACGTGTCCGGCGGCGTGAGCGAGTTCAACGGCTTCACCGAGCTCAACTTCCCGCAGACGCACGTCGCGACCGTCACCCCCGATCCGGCGCTTCTGCCCGCGCCGGTGCCGCTCAGCTCCAACTGGCTGCTCAACGTCGCGGCGATGGTGAGCCTCGAGCAATGGGAGGCGGGACTGGTGTCGCTGGACAACGTGACGGTGTGCTCGCTCGACGGCGACTACACCCGCTTCGGCCAGTGGAAAGTGAACGTCGGGCTCGGCTGCGGCAAGCCCATGAACGTGGTCACCGCGGGGCAGGTGAGCGGCTTCGACCCAGCGCAGCACGTCGGCATGCCCCTCCGGCGCATCGTGGGGACGCTCCGAGGCGTTAACCGCAGCTCGTTCAATGTGTGGATCGTCCAGCCCCGCAACGCCGCGGACATCACCGAATAGGAGTCAGGTACCGTGCGAACGTCGGCCCTCATCTCAGTCCTCGTGTGCGCGCCGGCCATCGCCCGGGCGCAGGAAGGGGAGCCCCAGCCGGCTCCGCCGCCCGCCCCGACGGAGGCGGCGCCGTCGGCCGCCGTCGCGCCCGCCCCGCCGCCACCGCCCGCCCCCGCGGGGACGTCGTCGTTCATGGACACGCGGCTCAACTTCACGTGCACGCATGAGGACTTCTTCCGCGATCCGCAGGTCTTGCCCACCGCGCCCGGCTTCCACTGCGGCCGGCCGAACACCCTGGGCATCCTGTTCTTCGACAACTACGACACGCGCTACACCGGGTTCGAGACGCTCACCCACCTCGCGCTGTACAAGCACTACGACGTCGGCCACTGGGACCTCGAGGGCGGGCTGATCATCCGCATGAACGAGTTCTCCGAGGAGAACATCCGCCTGTCCGACGGCGGCTCGTACATCCGCGCCGCCTACTGGTTCGACGAGACGCGCCGCGAGCGCGACCGGATCGCGCTGGTCGCGTTCCCGGTGTCGTCGGACCGCATGCGCCTCGGGTTCAGCTACCGCATCTCCTGGGGCGGCTCGCCCGAGTTCTTCAAGCCGAACCCCGACATCCCCGGATCGTCCGGCAAGAACCCCGAGGCGGTGCCCGGGGCCAAGCTGCAGTACGACAACGACCGCATGTACGCCTACGTCGGCATGAAGTCGACGCTCCTCCTCGACCCGACGATCAACGAGAAGCGCGGCGTGCTCGCGTACCTGGCCGGGTTCGGCATCGACGTCACGCCGATCATCCACGTCGACGTCAACGGCGGCCTGTTCGACCGCGGCAAGAACGAGGCCGAGGACGTGCTCGGCAAACCGGTCGTCCTGTACGGCGGCTCGCTGCAGCTCGTGGTCCACGACGGCATCCCGGTCGGGTCGTCGATCGACTACGCGCTCTACCGCAACGACCCCGCGTCGATCGCGCGCCTGTTCCAGAAGGAGAGCTACCCGTCGGGCGTGTCGTGGCTGGTGTCGCCCGAGCTCACCATGCTCGCGCAGACGCTCAAGGACCCGAACGCGCCGGGCGCGACGCGCACGCAGCTCGGCTTCGCCGGCGACCTCAACATCCGCGTCAAGATGGACACCCTGCGCCTCAAGCTCGACGTCATGGCGCGCGACCTGGCCTATATCCTCCACTCGGTCCCGTCGCTGCCGACGTACTGGGACTTCCCCGACAGCTACCAGACGACGGCGGAGCTGTTCGCGGCGCTCGGCGGGGACTATTACCTTCCCGACTCGCAGGTCACGGCGGGCCTCACGGTGGGGCTCGATCGGCCGGCGACACTCACGACGCCCACCGCGGAGATGATCCCCGGCAACCTCACCACCTCGACGACGATCGTCGTCCGCAACGATTCGTCCCGGTCGGTCCTGCCGCCCGGCGCCGACGTCGCCTGGGTGTGGGCGGTCAAGGGCACGCTGCGCAAGGACTTCGGCGACAGCTTCGCGGCGCTGCTCGACGTGTACTACCAGTACGACCCCAACACCGTGCGCTACGACCGCACGTCCAGCCAGGGCTCGTTCAACGTCGCCGAGTTCGCGACGTTCGACCAGCTGGGCTTCGACGTCACGCTGCAGGCGAGATTCTGATCACAAGTCCCTCGTGCTGCGCCGCGCGCGCCGCGGCAGCACGGCGAACAGGATCGTCCCCCCGGCCGCCGAGGACTTGACGCCGACCGAGCCGCCCTGGGCGTCGACCAGCTTCTTGCTGAGGGCCAGCCCGAGGCCGGTTCCCTTGGTGGGCGGCGAGCCCGGCGGGACGAACTCGGAGTACACGCGCGCCATGTCCGCGGGGGCCATGCCCGGCCCGCTGTCCTCGACCTCGATGCGGAAGCGCTGGGGGTCGATGCTGCGCACGCCGAGCAGCACCCAGCCGTCCTCGGGCGTGAACCTCACCGCGTTGACGACGTAGTTATAGATGACCTGCTTGAGCCTGTCGGGATCGAGCAGCACCTTGAGGCCGGGCTCGACCTGGACGTCGACGCGGATCCGCTTGGCCGCGGCCATCGGGCGCACGATCGCCCCGACCTCGCGGACGAGGGAGGGCACGTCGACCTTGTCGGGGATGAACTCCAGCTTGCCGGCGTCGACCTTGGAAAGGTCGAGCACGTCGTCGATGAGCCCGAGCAGATGGCGCCCGCTCGACAGGATGTCCTCGAGGTACTCGGCGTGCTCGGGCGCGCCGGCGGGGAGCCGGCTGTCGCGCAGGAGCTCGGCGAAGCCGAGGATCGCGTTGAGCGGGGTGCGCAGCTCGTGGGACATCGTGGCCAGGAACTCGTTCTTCAGGCGGCTGGCCTCCTGGATGCGCACGTTCTCCGCCTCGAGCGCGGCCGCGTGGGTCTTCATCTCGTCCAAGCGCTTGCGGGCGCTGAGGTCGCGCGCGGTGGCCACGACCAGCGGGCCGGCGACCGTCATGATCGGCCGGCCCACCGAGACCTCGACGTCGATCTCGCTGCCGTCGCGGCGGCGGGCGCTGACGTCCACGGTGATCCGCGCCGAGTTGGTGTCGAAGAAGCGGCGGCGATGCGAGACGTGCGCGGCATGCGCCCGCGGCGGGACGAGGATCTCGATCGGGTGGCCGACGAGCTCGTCGCGCGGCCAGCCGAACGTCGCCTCGGCCTCGGCGTTCGCCCACATGATCGTCCCGTCGGTTGCGACCACAACCACGGCGTCCGGGACCGCGTCGAGCAGACGCTGGAAGTCGGCCTTCACCTCATCCGAGTATCGGGGACGACGGGGGACGGGTCAATCGGTGGCCGCGCGGAGCAGGATGGGGCCGATGCCGCCGAGGGGAAGGATCTTCTCGGCGGCGCCGGCGTCGCGCGCGGCGCGGGGCATGCCGTAGACGATCGACGTGCCCTCGTCCTGGGCGATCGTCAGCGCGCCGCGGGCGCGCAGCGCGAGAAGACCCTCGGTGCCGTCGTCGCCGATGCCGGACAGGACGACGCCCACCGCCGCCGGTCCGTAGTGCTCGGCGAGCGAGCGGAACAGCGTGTCCGCCGGGCGGACGTTCGGCTGGTCGTCGACGGGGACGAGGCGTTCGCCCGGAGTGACCGCGAGCGGCCGGTCGTCGGGCGCGACGTAGGCCGTCGCCGGCTCGATGAAGACAGGGCGGTCCACCGCCAGGACGCGCAGGCGCGTCTGCCCCCGGAGGTAGCGCGCGAACGGGCCGGCGAAGCCGGGCGGCAGGTGCTGGACGATGATGATGGTGGCGGCGAGGTCGGCGGGCATGCCGGCGAGGATCGTGGCCACGGCCCGGGGCCCGCCGGCGGAGCACGCGATCCCGATGATGCGCCGGGTGGGGGGCCCGGCGCGCTCGGGGGCGCGCTCGGGCACGGGGTCGGTGTACGCGGGAACCGGGGCCGACACGCTGCTCCGCGGGTGGACCGGCAGGCCGGCGAGGCGGCGGATCTGCTCGCGCAGGGCCTCGGCGTCGGCGCGGTTCTTCGGCTTGGACGCCACGTCGAGGGCGCCGCGGCGCACCGCCTGGAAGATGAGCTCGCCCCGGGTCGTTCCCGCCTGCGCGGTGACGGCGAGGATGGGCACGGGGTGACGCTGGAGGATGAGGTCGATGGCGAGGAGGCCGTGGAGGTCGGGCAGGCGGATGTCGACTGTCGCCAGATCGGGGCGCTCGGCGGCGACGACGACGGCGGCATCGTCGGCACTGGCGGCCTCGCCCACGACGCGGAGGTCGCCGTCCGCCTCGATCGCGTCGATGACGGTGCGGCGATCCTCGGCGGATTCATCGACGACGACGATGCGGAGCGGTTTCATGATTTGAGGGCGCGCAGCAGCTCTTCGCGGATGATGTCGGCGAGCTCGGCCGGTTTCGCGCGGCCCGGAGCGATCGTCGGCACCTCGGCGTGCGGGGCCGGCGCGCAAGCGACGATCGTATGGGGCGGCTGCGAGCCCTCGCCGCCCCCCCATCGGGCGGAGCCCGATGGGGCCCCCCCCGGTCTTTCGGTCGGCGTCGGGTTGCCCAGGCCGGCCTTGCGCCGCGCCTCGAGGAGCGGCGCCAGCGCCGCGTCGGGGAGGGAACGGAGGCCGCCAGCGCGCTCCGCCTCGAGCGCGATGCGCGCCAGGTGCTCGACCAGCTCCAGCCGCAGGTACGCCTGCTCGAGGTCCGCGCCCCAGGCGAGGACGCCGTGGTTGGCGAGCAGCACCGCGTCGGCGCCGGCGCAGAACGGGGCCAGCGCGGCGCAGGCCTCCGCGCCCGGCGCCGCGAACGGCACGGTGGCGATCGACGGGCCGAGCGAGACGACCGCCTCGGCGAGGAACGGCCGCTCGAGCTGCCGGCCGCCCGCGCAGGCGATGCCCGTCGCCGCCGGCGGGTGCGCGTGCGCGACCGCGCGGACGTCGGGGCGGTTCTTGTACACGGTGAGGTGCAGGCCGATCTCCGAGAACGGCTTGCCGTCGCCCGAGATGCGCTTGCCGTCGGCGTCGACGACGAGGAGCCCGGCGGCGCCGACGACGCGCTTGGACACGGCCGTGGGCGTGCACAGGAAGCGGCCGGCGTCGACGCGGCAGGTCACGTTCCCGTCGTGGTTGGCCACCCAGCCGCGCGCGTGGAGCGCGCGCGCGACCTCGGCGCAGGCCTCGCGCAACGCCCGCTCCGTCACCGTTGCACCGCTCGCTTCATGTGGTCACCGCGTCGACGACCCCCACGATCACCGACCGGATGGGGAGCTTCTCCGCCTTGAGGATCTGGCGCACGCCGTTGCCTTCCTGCATGACCAGCACGGTGTCGCCCGGACCCGCCTGGACGAGGTCGACGGCGAGGAACGTCGCGCCCGCGTCGGTGCCGCGCTCGTCGAGCGGCTGGACGATCATCAGCTTGTGGCCGTGGAACCCGGGGTGCTTCACGGTGGCCACGACGTTCCCGGCGACTCGGCACAGCTTCACGGACTCTCCCGGTTCACCTGGTCGACGATCCCCACGATGGCGGCGTCGACCGGCACGAACGTCTCGTCGAGGGCCATCGACGCCTCGCGCGCGCCCACCAGGTAGACGAGGTCGGCGGGCCCGGCGGTGCGCGTGGCGTCGGCGGCGACCTGCGGCTCCCCCACCGCGACGAGCTTGGCGTCGACCGGCTGCACGAACAGGAACGGCACGCCGCCCAGACCTTCGGCCTTGCGCGACGCGACGACGGTTCCGAGGACCCGCCCGAGATACATCGGCGGGGACTATACCACCTTGAGGCCGATCTTGGAGCGGAGGGCCAGGAACGCGTCCGACGCGGCGAAGCGGACCAGATGCGTCGCGCGCGCCGCCGCCGCGGCGTCGCCGGCGAGGAGCACGCCCGCGCGGTCCGCGGCGCGATCGCAGGCGGCGCGGTAGCGATCCGCGTCGAGCGGGGGGCGCGCGAGCGCCTCGACGCGCAGGCGAACGCGCAGGGGCAGGGTGCGCCGCAGGCCCTGCGCCTCCGCCTCGACCTCGGGGCTCGCCGCCGGCGCGCCGCCGAACGTGGCCAGCGCCTGGGCGAGAAGCGCAAGCCTCTCCGGCGCGAGCCCGGCGCCGAGCAGGCGCGCGGGACGGGTCAGGAACGCGGCGCGCGCCAGGATGAAGCGGAGCTCGATGTCGCCCACCGCCTCGCCGAGGAGGCGCGGCCCCAGGATGACCGCCGGCGGCGACGCGCACACCACCGTCGCGTCGGGCGCGCCGGCGGCGTCGGCCTCGAACAGCACCGTCGGCGGGGCCACGACCTTGGCGACCTGATGGTAGATGGCCGCCGCCCGCCCGGCGCCGAGGCGCCGCGCCGCGCCGCCCACGGCCTTGGCCGGATCGGGCCACAGGAGCGCCGCGGCCTCGCCCAGGGCGGTGCCCAGCTCGGCGAGCGGTCCGTCGGCGCCGTCGGCGAGCAGCGCGACGTCGGCGTCGTCGAGCGCCGCCGCGTAGGTCTCGTCGGGCGCCATCCGGCGGGGCGGGTGCGCCGCGAGGAACGCCTGGTCCTCGGGGGACAGCGCCTCGCCCAGCGCGGCGGCGAGCGTCAGCGCCACGTGCGCGCCGTCGACGGAGATCGCCGTCAGCGCGCGGCCGAGGAGCAAGAGGTCGGCCGGCCGGGCGGCGCGCTCCGCCCGGGCGCGCAGGTGGCCGGTCGCCTGATCGGCGCCGAGGAGCTCCACCAGCTTGGCGCGCGCCCCGTCGGCCGCGTCGCTCTCGGCTGCCGTCGCGACGGCCTTCTCGTAGGCCGGGACGGCGCCCTTGGGATCGCCGCGCGCGCGCCGCGCCTCGCCCAGGCGGCGCCACAGCTCCGCCCGCCGCGGCGCGTCCGTTTCGTCGGGGGGCGGAAGGCCGGGGAGGGCCCGCCCGAGCCGCGACGCCGCCGCCTCGGGATCGGCGAGCGCGAGGTCGAGCTCGCTGGCGAGGTAGAGAGCCGTCTCGTTTTGCGGGTCGGTGTCCACCGCCCGCGCCGCGGCGGCGCGCGCGCGCGCCGCGTCGCCCGCGGTCGCGTAGAGCTCCGCCGTCTCGAGGAGGAACGCGCCGCGCGTGCGCGCGTCGGCCGAGAACGACGACAGGAGCTCGCAGGTGCGCCCGGCGCCCGCGGCGTCGGCGGCGTCACGCTGCGCCACGCGCAGCTTGTGCAGCAGCGGGACGTGCTTGGCCTCGAGCGGGCTGGCCGAGGCCACCGCCTGCTCGTAGCACGCGCGCGCCCGCGTCAGGTCGGACAGCGCGCGCACCGCCAGATCGCCCAGCGCCTCGAACAGGCGCACGCGATCGGCCGGATCGACGGTGGCGTCGGCCTCCCGCTCGAGGAGGTCGGCCGCCCCCGCGACGTCGCCCCTGTCCATGGCGAGCTCCGCCAGCGCGTGCAGCGCCGACGTGTGATCGGGATCGAAGCGGAGGGCCGACTCGTACAGGGCGGGCGCGCGGTCGGGCCGGAGCGCCCGCGTCTCGGCGACGGCGGCGTGGGTGAGCCCGGCCGCGACCTCGCCGGCGCGGCTGATCGCGTCGGGGTGGTCCGCCAGGGCCGACAGGTGGAGCGCGGCCTCGCGCCACCGGCGCGCGCGGAAGCGGTTCTCCCCCAGCGCCAGCTTGGTGCGCAGCTCGCCGCGGAGGATGCGGTCGGCCTCGTTGAGCAGGACGTAGGCGTCGTCGTCGCGGCCGAGGCGCTCGCACGCCTCGGCGGCGCGGCGGTGGAGCTCGGCGCGCACCGTGGCGGGCGCGGCGTCGAGCCGGGGCAGCACCTCGCGCAGGAACGACTCCAGCTCCGCGAAGGCGCCCTCGCCGCGGAGGAGGTCGGCGCGCGCCACCACGGCGGGCACGTGATCGGGGAGCGCCGCGAGCGCCTCCTCCAGTCGCTTCTCGGCCATGGCGCTGACCCCGGCGCGCTGCGCCAGCGCGGCCAGCTCGGTGAGGATGCGCGCGCGCTCCTCGGCGGGCAGGTCCTCGGCCAGGCGCCGCTCCAGCAGCGCTTCGGCCTCCGCCTGCGACGGGGCGAGCGCCGACAGGGCCCAGATCGCCTCGGCGTTGGCCGGCTCCAGCTCGAGCACCGCCTGGAACGCGCGCCGCGCCGCCTCCGCGTCCCCCACGCGCCCCTGCAGCGTCGCGCCGGCGGACAGGTACGCCGCGACCTTGGCGCCGACGTCCTTGGCCGCCGCGGCCTCGCGCAGGCGCGCCTCGGCGTAGGCGCGCGGGTCGAGCCCGACCGCCAGGCGCGACAGCGCGGCGAGCGCTGACGGGTGGTCGGGGACGCGCTGGAGCGCCTTCTCCAGGCAGCGGCGGGCCGAGTCGGCGTCGTCGAGGTCGGCGTAGACCGCGCCGAGGCGGACGAGCAGCGCCGCCGCGTCCCCCGGCGCGCCCGCGTCCTTCTCCACCGCGGCGACGCGCTGCTCCAGCACCTCGGCCGCCTCGGCCGCGGCGCCGACGCCCACGAGGGCGGCGACCAGCTCGTCGGCCACCTCCTCGTCGCGGGGGAAGATGCTGCGGGCGTGGCGCAGGCAGGCGACCGCCTCGTCGGCGCGGTCGAGCCGCGACAGCACCGCCGCCCGCCGCCGGAGGAGCGCGCCGCGCTCGGGCGCCTCGGCCGCCAGCGCGGCGCGCCGCCGCAGGACCTCGGCCAGCTCGGGCCAGCGCTCGGCATCGACGAGCAGCGGATCGAGCGCGCGGTAGGCCCGCTCGTCGTCGGGCCACACCGACACGATCGCCTGGTAGACCTCGATCGCCCGCTCGGGCAACTCGAGCTCCTTCTCGTAGATCTCGCCCACGCGCCGCCGCGCCTCGCGCGCCCGCGGCGTGCCCTCGACCAGGTCCGACAGCCGCGCCAGCGCCTCGACGACCTTGGCCCACCGGCCGACGAGCTCGTAGACGGCCGCCATCTGCTCCACCGCGTTGTCGTCGTCGGGGACGAGCGCGACCAGGCGCTCCAGCGCCCCGATCGCCTCGTACGGATTGTGCAGGCGATGCTCGTAGATGTCGCCCAGCTCGCGCAGGAGCCTGGGGCGCTCCGCCTCGGGCGTGGTCCCGCCCAGGCGCGGATCGCTGCGCTCCTCCAGCGACGCGGCGAGGTCGACCCAGCGCTCCTCGGCGCGGAAGATCGCCTCGAGCCGCTCGCGCGCGACCGCGTCGGCGGGTTGCATGCCGAGGATGCGCCGGTGGAGCGCCTCCGCCTCGCGCGGGCGTCCCTGGCGGGCGCGGATGCCGGCGACCTCGGCGAGCCAGGCCGCCGCCTCCTCGGCGCGCCCGGCGCCATCGCCGATCTTCTCGAACAGCGCGGCCAGGCGGTCCCATTCGTTGTGGTCCTCGGCGAGGCGGTAGAGCCGTTCGCGCGGCTCCGGCTCGTCGGGCGCGAGCGCCAGCGCGCGCTCGAGCGTCTCGAACGCGCGCGTCATGTCCTCGGCGCCGCGCTCCCATACCTCCGCGGCGCGGAACAGGTTCTGCCGCCGCCCCGCCGCGTCGGCGGCGGGGAGGGTCTCGAGCGCGAACGCCAGCTCCTCCCACGCCGACGCGAACCGGCGAGCCCGCGGCCGCGGCTCGGACGGGGCCGCCGTCACGCCGGGGACACGCCGCATCGCGCTGCGCGGGATGGGCGGCGGCAGCACGCCCGCCGCGCGCAGGTCCTCGGTGGTGATCTCGATCGTGGAGTCGGGGCGCTCGCGCGCCACCGGCATGAGGTCCTCCAGCGTCAGCGGGATCGTGGCGTCGTCCCGCACCCGCTCCGGCCACGACCCGGCCGGGCCGCTCCGCACGCCCGGGAACATGGCCGGCTCCGGGGGCGGCGGAGGAATCTGATCGGCCTCGGCGTAGTTCCCGATGAGCCGCGCCAGCCGCCACAGGTGCATCGTCACCTGCTCGTCGTCGGGCGCGAGGCGCAGGGCGCGCAGCCGCCCCCGGAACGCGCGCACCCGGTCGCCGAGCTTGTCCTCGACGATGTCCGCCGAGCGCACCGCGGCGGCGACGCGCCCCGCGTCGGTGCTCTCGCGCAGGAGCAACGCCTCCTCCACCTGCACCGCGTCGGCCCACCGGCCGGTGCGCTCGCACAGGCGCAGGATCTCGTCGCGCGCGTCCGCGCCGGGGGCGAGGTGGAACGCGTGGAGCAGCTCGTCGAGCGCGCCCGATGCGTCGCCGAGGCGCTCGTCGAGGAGGCGCGCCCGGCGCCGCGTCAGCGCGACGCGCGCGTCCGGCCGGACGCGCCGCACCCCGTCGAGGATCAGGCTCACCTGGCGCCACGCCTCGGGCCCGCCCTCCCCCGCGATGCGCTCCGCCTCGGCGAGGAGCGTCTCGTCGGCGGGCGCGGCGGCGACGGCTTCGGCGACGATGCCGATCGCCCGCAGCGGGTCGCCGAGACGCCGCTCGGAGAGGAGCGCGCTCTCGCGGCACAGCGCCAGGAACCGCTCGCCGCGCGAGCCGCGCCGTTCCTCCTCGAGCACCTCCGCCAGCGACGCCCACAGCTCGCTGCGCTCGGCGGCGCGGCGCAGCTCGTCGAGCGTCGCCTCCGACGGGGCCAGGCGGTGCGCGTCGCGGTACCAGCGGAACGCCGCGACGGGGTCGCCGATGCGCTCCTCCACGGCGCGGGCGATGCGCAGCAGATACGCCTGCCGCTCCGCCTCGGGGGCCTTGTCGGTCAGGCGCTCCAGCGCCGCGACGTGGCGCGGCCAGTCGTTCGCGCGCGCGTACAGGTCCGCGGCCTGGGCGAGCGCGTCGACGCGATCGGGGGCGAGCGCCAGCACGCGCTGCACCGCCTGGATGGCGCGGTGGGGATCGCCCAGCCGATCGCGGCACAGCTCCACGATCTCCAGGCCGCAGGCGACGATCTCGTCCGGGCTGGCGCCGAGGAGGATCTCGCGCTCCGCCAGGCGCACGGCGCGCTCGGCGTCGCCGGCCGCCTCGTACAGCCGGCGGAGCCGGCGGTGGGCCTCGAGCTGGCGCGGGTCGGCCTTGGCGATGAGCTCCTCCAGCACCGCGGCGGCCTCGCGGGGGGCGCCCAGGCGCTCCTCGAGGAGGCGCGCGCGTCGCAGCAGCGGGTCGCCCGCCGCCGGCGGCGCGCTGGCGAGGAGCGCCGCCGCCTGCCGCCCCAGGACGTCGGCCAGGTCGCGCCAGTTCCCCTGCGCCTCGTAGCGCCGGGCCAGCGCCTCGAGCGCCTCGAGGTCGCCCGGGACCTGCTCGACGATCTTCTGCCACGCCTTGTGCGCGCGGGTCGCGTCGTCGTCGCCGCGAGTGGCGGCGCGCTTCCCACGTCGATCAAGGGGCTCCGTTTCGCTTCGCCCCCCGCTCAGCTTCTCCAGCACCCGCGCCCACCGGCGCAGGTCGTCGGCGCGCGGCGGGCGCGCCGCGATGATCTGCCGTTCGAGCACCTGCGACAGCTCGGGGAGCCGCCCCGCGTCGTCGTAGAGCTTCGCCAGCGCCGCGAGGGCCTCGGGGTCGTTCGGCGCCGCGCGCAGCACCCCCTCCCAGCGCTCCATGGCCGTCAGCGGATCCCGGCCCGCGGCCAGCTTGGCCAGGCGGCGCAGCGCGCGCCCGCGCTCCGCCGGCCCCGTCGCCGCCTCGGCGCGGTAGGCGAGCGTCTGCTCCAGCCGCGCGAGGTCGCCCGAGCGCTCGAGCACGCGCTCCAGACGATCCATGGCGTCGCGATCGCCGGGCAGCGTCTCGAGGATCGCGGTCGCCGCGTAGACGACGCCCTCGAGGTCGTGGAGGCGCGTCTCGTACATGGTGGCGAGCCGCCGCAGGGTGGTGAGTCGCTCGGACCGCTGGGCCGCGGGCAGCTCGCTCGGTCGCACCGAGCCGCGCTCGGACGACTCGAGCTGCGCGCGCAGCGTGCGCGCCACGCCGGCGTCGTCGCCCTCGCGCTCGTAGAGCTCGACGAGCGCCTTGAGCGCCTGGGGATCGCCGGGGACGAGCTTGAGCGCCTCGACGTACAGCGCGACGGCCCGCCGCGGATCGACCTGGCGCTCGCGGTAGACCTGGGCGATGCGCTTGAGCGCCTCGGCGCGGTCGCCGGGCGCCTCCGCCGCCCCGGCCTCCTTCTCGAGGACGGCGATGAGCGACTCCCACATCTTGGCGCGCGACTCCAGGCGGCGCAGCGCCTCGCGCGCCTTGGCGCTGTCCGGGTCGAGCTCGAGGACGCGCCGCCAGGAGCCGAGCGCGCGCTCCACGTCGCCCAGGCGCAGCTCGGCCGTCTGCGCCAGCTCCTCCAGCCGCTTGACCAGCTCCTCGCGCGGGGCGCCGGTCGCGGCCGCGGTGTCGGCGGCGAACTCGGCGAGCTCGGTGAGCCCGCGCCAGTCGCGCTTCTCGCGGAAATGCTCGGCGTAACGGGCCAGCGCCTCGGGGTGGCCGGGCTGGTCGGACAGGACGCGGTGGAGGTAGTCCGCGGCGCGGTCGCGATCGGACAGCTGCTCACGGGCGATCGTCGCCGCCACGAGCAGCTCGCTCGCCCGCCGCTCGGGGGGGAGCGCCGCCGCGCCCTCGTCGATGAGCTCGAGGAGCTTCGCCCAGTCCTTGCCCTCGGCGTAGAGCGCGCGCAGCTCGACGACGCCCTCGCCCGTCTTGGCGTGGAGCGCCTCGTATGCGCGCTTGGCCCCGTCGGCGTCGCCGAGCTCGGTCCTCAGCACCTCGGCGCGCCGCCGCAGCGCCGCCGGATCGCCCTCCCACAGCGCCACCAGGTCGCGCCAGCGTTTCTCCGCCTGGTAGATCGCCTCGAGCGCCGCGCGCGCCCCCGCCTCGGGCAGCGCGCGCTTGAGGAACGCGATAGCCGCCTCGGCGTCGCCGGCGCGGCGCCGCCCGTCGGCCAGGTCGCGGAGGAGCTCGATGCGGCGCGCGGGCGCGACCTCGACCAGGAGGCGCTTCTTCTCGTCGTCGGGCTGGAGCGCGAGCGACTCCTCCAGTGCGGCCGCGGCCGCCGCGTCGTCGTCGCGCCGCATGTGCAGCCGTCCCAGATCCAGGAGCAGGCGCGCGCGCCGCTCGCCCTGCGCGCGCTCGAGCTCGGCGGTCAGGAGCTTGATGAGGGTGTCGTCGTCGCCGAGCGACACGTTGATCGCCCGCGCCGCGTCGAACGCCTCCTCGTCCCCCGCGTCCCAGGCGGCCAGCCAGTGGTCGAGCGCCCGGTCGAGCCGGCCCAGCTTGTCCTGCCACAGGCGTGCCAGCGCCTTGTGGCGCGCCGCCGCCTCCTCCGGCGGGGCGACGGCGAGCTCGGACTCGAGCGCATCGGCCGCCTCGGCATATCTCCCCTCGTCGGTGAGCTTCTGCGCCGACATTCGCCCGACCGGCACGTTATCATCCCTCGCGATGCGGTCGCAACCGCGGCTACTGGGTTGGCTCCTGACGGCCGCGGCCGCCTGCGGCGGCCGCTCGCCCGCCGTCGCGCCGCCGCCGGCGCCGACTCAGAATCGCCCCCTCGCGGCCAAGGAGACCTCCCCCGTGCTGAAGTACAAGCTGCCGAGCGGCCTCAACGTCCTCCTTTATCCCAGCCACGCGGCGCCGGTGGTCGCCTTCCAGGCATGGGTCGGCGTCGGGTCCGGCGACGAGACGCCGGACGAGGCGGGGCTCGCGCACGTGTTCGAGCACATGCTCTTCAAGGGCACGGCGCGCCGCGGCGTCGGGCAGATCGCCAAGGAGGTGGAGACCGCCGGCGGCGACATCAACGCGTGGACCTCGTTCGACGAGACCGTCTACCACATCGTCATGTCGTCGCGCTATTTCGACACCGGCCTCGACATCCTCGCCGACGCGGTGCGGAGCTCGTCGTTCGACCCGGTCGAGCTGGAGCGCGAGCGCAAGGTCGTGCTCGAGGAGATCAAGCAGGGGGAGGACAGCCCGTCGCGCGTGCTGGCGCAGCGGCTCTACCGCGAGGCCTACGGCGATCACCCCTATGGGCGCCCGGTCATCGGGACGGCCGAGGCGGTCGCGTCGCACACGCGCGAGCGGCTGCTCGGCTTCTTCCACAAGTGGTACGTGCCGAAGAACCTGACGCTGGTGGTGGCCGGCGACTTCGAGGCGGAGGACGCGCGCCGGAAGATCGCCAAGGCGTGGGGCGACTGGCAGGGTCCCACCGCCGAGCACGGCGAGCGTCCGGCGCCCGCCACCCGCGGCACGCGCGTCGTGCTCCTCACCAAGGACGTGCGCGAGGCCCACGTCGCCATGGCCGTGCCCATCGCCGGCATCCGCGACGCCGACGTCGCGGCCTACGACGTCGCGGCGCTCGTCCTGGGTCAGGGGGATTCGTCGCGCCTCATGGTGGACGTGAAGCGGGCGCGCCGCCTCGCCTCCGACGTGTACGCCTACAGTTACACGCCGCGCGGCCCGGGGCTGTTCGTGGTGGGCGGCTCGACGAGCGGGGATCCCGACGAGCTGGCGCGGGCGCTCCTTGCCGCGATGTACCGGCTCGCGCACGAGGACGTGTCGCCGTCGGAGCTCGCCAAGGCCAAGGTGCTGATCGAATCCGATGCCGTGTACCAGAAGGAGACGGTACAGGGGATGGCGCGCAAGCTCGGCTACTTCGAGGTCACCGCGGGATCCACCGAGTACGAGCGCGAGTACCTGCGGCAGGTCGCCGACCTCACGCCGGCGCGCATCCGCCAGGCCATGGAGCGCGTGCTGTCGCCCGACAAGGTCACGCTGGCGGTGATCGTCGACGAAGACAAGGGCGACGGCGCGAAGGTCGCCGCGCTGGACCGGCGCCTGCGCACCGCCGTGGGCGAGGAGTTCGAGCGCACCGCCGCGCGCTACGCGCCCGCGCCGGCGGCGGACAAGGACGAGGTGGTGAAGCGCATGCTGCCCAGCGGCGCGACACTCCTCGTCAAGCGCGACGCCACCGTCCCGGTGGTCGCGTTCCGCGCGGTGTGGGTCGGCGGGCTGCTCAACGAGGACGACCGCACCGCCGGCGTGTCGAGCTTCCTGGCCACGCTGCTGACGCGCGGCACGCCCGGGCGCAGCGGCGACGAGATCGCGCACGAGATGGAGGGGATGGCCGGCGCGATCGGCGGCTTCTCCGGCAAGAACTCGCTCGGGCTGCGCGCCGAGATCCTGTCGCGCCACTGGGAGCGCGGGCTCGAGATCGTGGCCGAGTGCCTCCAGCGGCCGAGCCTGTCCGACGAGGAGGTGGACAAGGAGCGCCGCCACGTCCTCGACGAGATCCGCGCCCAGGAGGACAACCTGTCGATCGCCGTCATGCGCCTGTTCTCCGAGACGATGTACAAGAAGCACCCCTACCGCCTCGACCCGCTGGGCACGCCCGCGTCGGTGGGCGGGTTCACCCGCGACAAGCTGCGCGACCATTACACCCGCTACTATCCGCTCGGCGGGCTCACGCTGGCGGTAGTGGGGGACGTCGATCCGACGCGTCTGGTGGAGAAGGCGACCGGGCTGTTCGGCGGCGAGGCCCCGCGCCGGCCGCCGCCGCGGCCGCCGCGCGAGGACGTCGCGGCCCGCCCGCGCGGCCCGACCGAGGTGTTCCGCTTCCGCGCGCGCCAGCAGGCGCACATGGTCGTCGGGTTCCCCGGGACCACGCTCGACGACCCCGATCACTTCGCGCTCGAGGTGCTGTCCACGATCCTGTCCGGCCAGGGGGGGCGCCTGTTTCTCGAGCTGCGCGACAAGGAGGGGCTGGCCTACCGCGTCAACGCCTACAGCCTCGAGGGGCTGGACCCGGGGTACTTCGCCGTCTACATCGCGACCAGCCCGATGAACCTCGAGCGGGCGCTCGCCGGGATCCGCGCCGAGCTCGCCCGCCTGGTCGACACGCCGGTCCCCGCCGACGAGCTCGAGCGCGCCAAGCGCTACCTGGTGGGGGCGCACGACATCTCGCTGCAGCGGCGCGCCGCGCTGGCCTCTTCGCTCGCGTTCAACGAGGCGTACGGGCTCGGCTGGGACACCTACCGCCGCTACGCGGCGTCGATCCAGGCGGTCGGCGCGGCGGCGGTGCAGCGCGTGGCGCAGAAATACCTCGACTGGGATCGCGCGGTGGTCGCGACGGTCAAACCGGAGGAGCTGACGCCGGCCGCCGCCGAGCGCAAGCGCGGCGTCAAGAAGCCGCCGCTGAAACGGTCCGGGAAGAAATAGCTATACTTGCTCCGGTGGATCGCTCCGTCGGACCGTACGCGCTCGTCGAACCGCTGGGCGAAGGCGCGCTGGGAACAGTCTATCGCGCCGAGCGCGACGGGCGCCCCTACGTGGTGAAGGTGGTGACCCTGGCGGAGGACGGCCTGGGGGCTCGGCTCGTCGAGCGCGAGGCCAAGGCGGCGGCGCGCCTCGACCATCCCGGGTGCGCGCGCGTGATCGAGGTCGGGCGCGCCGGGGACGTCCTCTATCTCGTGCGCGAGTTCGTCCCCGGGCGGACGCTGGGGGCGATCCTCGCCGAGCGGGGCCGGCTCCCCGCCCGGGAGGCGGTGGACATCGCCGCCGGCGTGCTCGAGGCGGCGGGCGTGGCGCACGCAGCCGGGGTGGTGCATCGCGACCTCAAACCGGAGAATGTGCTCGTCGCCGACGACGGCCGCGTCCTCGTGCTCGACTTCGGCGTCGCCCACCTGGCGCAGCCGGCGGGGGGAGGGACGATCTCGCTGTCGGCCGGCGGGATGGTCGTGGGGACGCCCGAGTACCTCGCGCCCGAGCAGGCGCTGGGCGAACGGATCGACGGCCGCGCCGACATCTACGCCGTCGGCGTGATGCTGTACGAGATGCTCGCCGGGCGCCGCCCGGTCGAGGGGCACAACGCGGGCGAGCTCCTGTCGGCGCACATCCTGTCCGCGCCGCGGCGGCTCGCCGAGGCCGCGCCCGACGCGGCGATCCCGCCCGCGCTCGACGACGCGGTCCTGCGCGCGCTGGCGAAGCGGCGCGACGATCGCTTCCCCGACGCGGCGGCGTTCGCGGCCGCGCTGCGCGCGGCGGTCGCGTCCCCCCGTGCCGACATGGCCACGGTCAAGGTGGGCGCGGTGCCGATGCCCCGCCGCGGCGCCGCGGGGAAGCGCGCGGCCTTCGCCGCTCCCTCGCCCGCGCCCGCGCCTGCGCCCGAGCCCGCGACCGCGCCGCTCGCGCGCGCGGAGGCGCCGGAGCTGCCGGAGCCGCCGGCGCCGGAGCCGCGGCGTTCGCGTCGCGCGATCGTGCTCCTCATCGCGGGCGTCGTCGCCGCCGCCGCCGCGGGGCTGGTCGTGCTGGCCACGCGCAAGGGCGCGAACGCGCCGCCGGCGCCGGTCCACCCCGACCTCAGCCCGGAGATTCGCGCCGCCCGCGCGGCGGTGCAGAAGGGCGATCTCACCGGTGCCCGCGCCGGCGCCGAGGCACTGGTGGCGCGCCGCCCCGACGAGGCGGCGGCGTTCGAGCTCCTCGGCGACGTCCTGTTCGCCCAGGGCGAGAAAGAGCGCGGGCTCGCCGCCTACCGCGAGGCGGTGCGCATGGATCGCGGCGTGGGGGCGTCGCGGGACGTCCTCGCCAACCTGCGCGCGACGTTCGCCGACCCCGTCCACGGCGACGCCGCGTTCCGGCTGGCCGAGGACATCGGGCCGCCGGCGCGCGCGATCATCCGCGACGCCGCCGCCACCACCGCCAGCGGCAAGGTGAAGCGCCGCGCCGCCGACGCGCTGGCCAAGATCGACGCCGACGCGGGCGGCGACCGAGCCAAAGGACCATGACCGACATCCGCAAGACCGAGTCCGCCGAGCCGCCCCTGTCCGCCGTGTTCGGCTGGGGCGACCTGCCCACCAGCCTGTTCGCGATCTTCCCCCTCTATCTCGTCTATGCCGTGGGCATCGCGTTCCTCCCCGCGATGAACGGCGTCGATTTCGTGTCGCGCAACCTGTTCATCCTGCTGGGGAGGAGCCAGCAGAACTACCTCATCGCCCACGCGGTGCTGGCGGCCGTGTTCCTCGCCGCCGCGATCGTCTCCCGCCGCACGCACACCGGGCTGCGCCGGCGGTTTCTGCCCATGGTCCTCGAATCGGCGATCTACGCGCTCACGCTCGGATCGCTGATCTGGTTCGTGATGTACCGGATCCTCGGCATGGCGCCGCTGGCGGTGGGCGGGCTGTCGGAGAGCGCGCAGAGCGTCGTCCTGTCCTTCGGCGCCGGCGTGCACGAGGAGCTGGTGTTCCGCCTGGGCGCGTTCGCCGGCGGCGCGGCCCTGCTGCGCCTCCTCGGCATCCGCCACACCGCGGCGATCCTCATCACATTCCTGGCGTCGTCGGCGCTGTTCTCCGCCGCGCACCATCTCGGGCCGGCCGGCGATCCCTGGGACGTGTCGGTGTTCGTGTACCGCACGCTCGCCGGCTGCGCGTTCGCGGCGATCTTCTACTTCCGCTCGCTGGCCCACGCGGCCTACACGCACGCGCTCTACGACGTCTACGTGATGATCTTGAAGCAGGCCTAGGCTAAAGTCGGGGTCCAGCCTTGTAGTCGAACTTCATCTCCGTCACGTAGAGCTCCGCGCGCACCCGCTTGACGCCGCCGCGGCCTTGCTGCGCGTCCATTTTCTCCAGCGTGAGGCCGGTGATGCCCACGCCGGACAGGTGAATGTCGAGCAGGCTCTTTGTCCCGTCCGGCGTGAGGAAGCTGATTTCTCCGGTCGTCTCATCCTCGACCTGCGCGTCGCCGTCGACGACGAACTTCTTGTGCCACTTGAACAGATCATCCGACGCTTCGAGCGCCGTCGTGATGGTGAGGTTCGGAAACTCCACTGAGGTCGGCTCCCACAGGGCCGGGCGCAGCCGGCCCGTCATGAGCGGCTTCACGCTCTGCTTGATGGTGAACGATTCGACCTTGGTGACGTTGCCCGTCTTGAAATGATCGAGGGCGAAGCTGAAGTTCTGCGGCTGGAACAGCTTCTGCTTCGCCGGCACGAGCCCCCGCACCTTTCCGCCCTGCGGGCTCCTGTTGTGGACGAGGGTCTCCGGCTGCAGCTTGATGGTGAGGTAGGCGGGGCCCTTCGCGGAGCCGTCGAGCGCCGGCACCGTCGTCTCGACGATGAGGGCGTTGGTGAACGTCATCTCGTGCTTCGGGACGAGGTCGAAATCGCACACGAGGATCGAGCCGTCCTTGCGGACGTAGTCGCCCCTCCACGAGTCCGCGATCCACTTGTAGAACGCCTCCGACAGCGACGCCCCCACCTGGAGGGTGAGGGGCTCGATGGTCACGCCGCCAATGTTCTTCACGCGGAGATATTCCCCGCCGATCGGCTGGGTCAGGAGCTCTGCCTTGATCCCGCCACCGTCGACGGACTGAACGATGCCGAGCTCTTGTCCCTCCACGCTGACGACGTAGAACCCCCCGGCGAAGCTCCTCTGGAGTGTCATGGCCCTCATTGTACGGGAGTCGGCCGCCAAACGTTCCTGCCAGAAATCGCTTGTCTTTTCACGTTTTTATTGGATATTCTGCCGGCATGGGCATGGGCGACGAGCCCTCCGACTACGTGACCGAGTACTCGGCCTATCTCGCCCGCTTCGACGAGACGCTCGGCCCGTGTGAGTTCGGCGCCTACGCCAAGTTTCAGGGGCGCCTGGTGAAGAAGCTGCGCTACGAGGAATTCGAGACGCGCTGGCGCGACTACCAGCATGCCCTCCACGCCTACGCCGGGATCCTCGAACGGGGCGACACCATCAACGACGCGGTGGTGAAGCTCCTCCGCGAGCGTTCGGACGAGTTCCTGCTGGAGCGCCCGATTTAGGAGCGTGAAGGGCGTTGCCCTTCACGCGGCGAAAAGCATAGCGGGGTTCCCGCGCCTTCGGCGCGGTCCCCGCTAGTACCCCTTCGGCATCGCGCCGATGTCGACCGTATCGAGCGCGTAGCGGATGAGCGCGCTCTTGGACGCCTTGGTGTGCCCGCGCCGCTTGAGCTCGGCGACGAGCTCGTTCAGCCGGTCGATGTCCTCGCGGTAGAGGGAGATGCACACGATCTTGTAGTGCGTCGGCTTGGGCTTGGGCTCGGCCGGCAGCCGCTTGCCGTAGAACTGCTCGCTGAGGATCGACTCCGCCTCGATGAGCGGATCCTTTTCGATGAGCTTGGGCATGGTCACGCCGCCACCCGGGGGGTGACGTCCGGTTGGAGGTCCTTGTCCCGGTCCTTGAGCAGCCAATCCACCACGCGCTTGTAGTCGACGGCGCCGTGGGACTCGGGCGCGTACTCGAAGATCGTCTTGCGGTTCGCGGGCGCCTCGGCGAGCCGCGTGTTCTGGCGGATCGGCTCGAGGCACTTGCCCTTGAAGTGCCCGCGCAGCGTCTCGTACGCCTCGCGCGCGAGGCGCACGCGCCCGTCGTAGAACGTGGGCAGCACCGCGGCGATGCGCACCGAGTGCTGGAGGTGCTTCTCGATGTCCTTGATCGTGCGCAGCACCTGCTTGACGCCGACGAGCGCGAGGTAATCGCACGTCACCGGGATGACGACCTCGTCGGCGTAGGTGAGCGCGTTCTGGTTGAGCAGGCTCAGGCTGGGACCGCAGTCGAGGATGACGTACGCGTACTGGCGCGTCACCTTGGTGAGGTTGAGCCGCTGGTTGAGGACGCGCGCGCGCGCGTCGGGCGCCTGGTGCGCGAGCCAGATCTCCGCCGCCGCCAGCGTGGCGTCGCTGGTGATGACGTCGAGGTGCTTGCGCACCGGGATGCTGGCGTCGATCGGATCGGCGCCCTCGCAGATGATGTGGTACAGGGTGTGGGCGCCCCTCACGCCGAGCGAGGCCCCGACGTTTCCTTGCGCGTCGGTGTCGAGGAGGAGGACCTCATGCCCCCGCTCCGACAGCCCCGCCGCGACGTTGATCGCCGTCGTGGTCTTCCCCGTTCCGCCCTTCTGGTTGAGCACCGCGATGCGGCGCGCGCGCCGGGCGCGGAACGCCTCGTCCCCCAGCCCGCGCTTGCGGCAGTCGAGGGTGCAGTAGTAACGCCGCTGCCCCCGATCCACGGCGACCTGGTAGACGAAGGAGGGCCGAAACGCCTTCCCGCACACGCAGCAGGTCACTTCCATAAGTCGAGTGTCGCCGGCGGTGCGGCGCGGGCAAGTTTTTGTGCTACATTCGCGACGCCCGCGGCCGATAGTCCGGACAGCGTGACGGAGGGTTTGGATGGCTGAGCAGCGCGGACGGGTTGGTCCTCGGGGGGGCTCGCGGCCGTCGCGCGGCAGGACGGACGACCTCGCCGCGGCGCGGCGGATCCTGTCGTCGATGGTGGGGACGGCGGCCGACGGGGGCGATCGCCCGCTCAGCGAGGTGGCGGCGGCGCTCGATCGCCTCGTCGCCGGGCGCATGCGCGAGCTGGAGGAGAAGACCCACGCCCTCCAGAAGGCCAACCTCGAGCTCCAGCGGCTGAACCAGAACCTCGACCACATCGTGCGGCAGCGGACGCGCGCGCTGGCGGAGTCGGAGGCGCAGCTCCGCCGCAAGAACCTCGAGCTCGACCGCCTGAACCAGCTCAAGAGCCAGTTCATCGCCATCGCCGCCCACGAGCTGTCGACGCCGATGACGAGCATCGTCGGGTACGTGGAGCTGTTCCACGAACGTGCCGCGCGCGACCTCGCGCCCGAGCTCGTGCGCCAGCTCGCGTCGCTCCGGCGGAACGCCCACCGGATGAAGCGGCTGATCGAGGACATGCTCGACGTGAGCCGCCTGGAGTCGGGCGCGGTGGCGCTGCGGCGCGCGCCCACCGCGCTGGGGGAGATCGCGCTCCAGGCCGCCGACGAGCTGCGTCCCCTCGCCGACGACAAGCGTCTCGTCCTGTCGACGGAGATCGTGGACATCCCGGCGATCGACGCCGATGCCGACAAGATCCATCAGGTCGTGGCCAACCTGGTGGTGAACTCGATCAAGTACACGCGGCCCGACGGCGAAATCCGCCTCAGCGTGGACAGCGTGCCGGGAGACGGCCGCCATCCCCCGCGCGCCCGCCTGCGCGTCTGGGACAACGGGATCGGCATCCCGGCGGCGCTGCGCCAGCGCATCTTCGAGCCGTTCTCCGACGTGGTGAACGGCGCGGCGCACCACACCTCGCGCGGCCCCGACTCCGCCGGGCTCGGCCTGCGCATCGCGCGCGGCATCGTCGAGCTCCACGGCGGCGAGATTCACGTCGCCAGCGAAGAAGGCAAGTTCACCGAGCTGTCGGTGCTCCTGCCGTTCGCCTGAAGGCTAGCAGGCTGTTGACAAACTCGCTTCGCTCGTTTGTCCAGCCTGCTAGCCTCTTCTACAGGTCGTCGCTTCGCTCCGACCCCCCGTCGGGCAGAGCCCGCCGGGGCCCCCCTCTGGCGCGCCGCCTCCGGCTCCGCGCCAGCCTAGCAGGGCGTTTTTCAACGCCCTGCTAGCGGGCCTTGGCCTTCTTCTTGACCTTCGCCTTGACGACCGGCCGCGCCGGCCGCGCCGCGCGCAGGGGCTTCCGCGCCGCCGCCTTCGCGCGCTTCTCGGGCGGACGCGCCGGCTTCATCTTCAACGGGGGCTTGCCCTTGGCCGCGCTCTTCTTCGTCGCGGCGGCCTTGGCGCGCGCGGCCTTCTGCCCCGCGGCCGCCTTGGCCTGCGGCTGCACCGGCTCCGGCTTTTTCTGGCCCTTCTTCTCGACGGCAGCCTTCTTCGCGCCGGCGTGGGCCACGGGCGTGGCGGCGTGGGCCGCGCCCTTCTTCCTCTTGTCCTTGCCGCGGTCGTTGCGCGGCGCGGGCGCCGGGGCGATGGCGGGCATCGCCGCCGCGAGGTCGGGGCGGTTGTGGACGAGCAAGCGGCGCTCGTCCTGGAACGTGACCTCCGCCTTGTTCTCGCTGATCTCGGTCACGAAGCCGATGCCGAACTTCGGGTGCGAGACGATGTCCCCCTCGTGATACTGCTCGCGGATCGTGTACGGGCGCGAACGATCGTGGGCCTTGTGTGCGCCGAGCTTGTCGAACGCCTCCTGCCACGTGAGCTTCTTCTGCGCGGCGCGCTTGCGCGCGGCGACCGGCTCGGGCGGCTCGTCAGCTTCTTCGCCGCGAGGTTTGCGATACGCGTGAACGTCTCCACAAACGGAGCACTGCACGCGCCGCACCTCTTCCTCGTACTTGGTGATCACCGTGTGCGAGGTGTCCTGCTTGCACTTTGGACAGTAGGCCTCGATGTCGGAGCCGACCTCGTCGACATCGTCTTCGAAGATGAAATCCATTCCAGTCCCCGGAACGAGGTAAAGGGCCTAGATCCTGAGTGATTTGTACTCAGTGGACGGCCGCCTACATATGGTGGCCCATCCAAGTTTGCTCTCTAACACATGGTGCCGAAGGCTGCAACATTATTGCAGGTGAAGTAGATTCTCCGCGTGGCCCAGGGAAAGCTCAGCGGCACCTACGCCGTGATCGGCGCCGTCGTCGTCGCCGCCGGCGCCCTCGCGTACACGAGCTACGACTACGCGAACCAGGTGGCCCGTCGCGGCGAGTCCTCCCTCGTCGAGACCACGCGCGACATCGCGCAGGAGAAGGTGAGCCGCATCGAGAACCTCATCCTCGACAGCGAGCAGGCGGTGCTCGCCGTCGTAGACCCCTCGAATCTCAAGGATTTGTATCGTCGGTGGTCGGACATCAGCCGCGCGTCGCCGCTCATCGAGAGCATCATCATCGTCGACAACCGGGGGCAGATCATTCCCGACGGCTACCTGTCCAAGAAGCCCAAGGCCGAGGGCGACGCGTTCCGCGCGCTGTTCGAGCAGCAAATCGTGCGCGACCTGCCCCTGGGCACATTTCAGAAGCTGAAAGAAATCCATCACTTCAACCACGAGTACCGCGGGCGCCCGTCGCTCCTCGCGCTGACCCGCGTCGACCCGAAGCTCATCGTGATCCTGGAGATCGACCTCGTGTATCTGCTCCAGCAGATCTTCATCGACGAGTTCCAGGCGGCCCGCGACGGCGGCCGTCGCGTCTACCAGATCGTGGAGGGCGACGGCAGCCTCGTGTTCGGCAAGCCGTTCACCGGCATATCTAACAAATACATGGTATCATTACCTTTTCCTCAGACGCTGACCAGCTGGCGCCTCCAGATGGCGCGCGCCGACGCGCCCCGTCTGGCCGCCGAGGAGCGCGCCCGCCGCTTCTGGAACTGGATCTTCATCGGGGTCTCGGTCGTTACCTTGTTCGCCGGCCTCGCCATCCTCCTCTTCGCCATGCGCACCGAGAAACGGGCCAACGAGCTCAAGAGCGACTTCATCGCCAACGTCTCGCACGAGCTCAAGACGCCGCTGTCGCTCATCCGCATGTTCGGCGAGCTGCTCGCCTCCGGCCGCACCAAGGGCGCCGAGTCGTCGCGGGAGTACGCCGAGATCATCACGCGCGAGAGCGAGCGCCTGTCGCACCTCATCGACAACGTCCTCGACTTCGCCAAGATCGAGCGCGGCA
This sequence comes from Haliangiales bacterium, assembly GCA_035259575.1. Lineage (GTDB taxonomy): Bacteria > Myxococcota_A > Polyangia > Haliangiales > SHYZ01 > DATFWE01. The sequence continues at coordinate 10,108 of DATFWE010000069.1, read as the reverse complement.
AGGTCGCCTACGATTTCAAGGTCGGGGATCTCGCCGAGGTGCTGTCGCGCGGCCTCGACGTGTACCGCTACCGGCTCGACCGCGAGGGCATGAAGCTCGATGTCGACATCGAGCCCGATCTGCCATCGGTTCGCCTCGATGAGAACGCGATGACCCTCCTCCTCCTCAACCTGGTGGACAACGCGGTAAAGTACGCGTCCGATGGCAAGCGCCTCCACGTGTCCCTGGCGCGACGCGGGAACGACGTGCTGCTCCGGGTCGCGGACGCCGGACCCGGCATCCCGGCGGACGAGCGCGACCGCATCTTCGAGCGGTTCTATCGGTCGCGCGGCGTGCGCGGCCGGCCGGTCCGCGGCTCGGGGATCGGGCTCGCGCTGGTCAAGCACATCGCCGAGGCGCATGGCGGGACGGTCGAGGTCGACTCGACCGAGGGCGGGGGGAGCACGTTCACCGTATCGCTGCCCGTGTGGTCCGAGCCGGAGGTGAAGGAGCCAAGTGCGTAAGAAGATCCTGGTGATCGAGGACGAGCCCGACATCGTGCGCGGCCTGCGCGACTCGCTCGAGTTCGAGGGCTTCGACGTCCTCGCCGCCACCGAGGGCAAGGAGGGCATCCGGCTCGCGCGCGAGAAGAGCCCCGACTGCGTCCTCCTCGACCTCATGCTCGGCGACGTCAACGGCTACCAGGTGTGCGAGGAGATCCGCGCCGAGAACGCCGTCGTCCCCATCGTCATGCTGACCGCGCGCTCGCAAGAGTCCGACAAGATCCGCGGTCTCGAAGTCGGCGCCGACGACTACGTGACCAAGCCGTTCTCCATCGGCGAGCTCATCGCGCGCATCAAGGCGATCTTCCGCCGGCTGAACCGGCTGTCGTCGGAGGACGGCTTCTCGATCGGGCCGTGCGAGGTGAACGTCAAGAAGCACACGCTCACGCGCAAGGGCAAGAAGGCCGCGCCGCTCACGTTCTACGAGGTGGAGCTCCTCAAGCTCCTCCACGAGCGCGCCGAGCAGCCGGTGTCGCGCGACGAGATCCTCGACAAGATCTGGGGCATCCAGGCCAACTCGACCAATCGCACCGTCGACAACTTCATCGTGAAGCTGCGGCGCAAGGTGGAGGAGGATCACAAGAAGCCGCGCCACATCCTCACCGTGTACGGATACGGCTACAAGCTCGTCCCCTGAGCTGTGAGACTCAGCGCCTGCGCCGTCGCAGCGCCGCCAGACCCAGAAGCGCCAGCCACGCCCCCGGGCCGCCCCCCGACCCCGGCACGGCGCAGCCGCCGCCCGGCGGGTCGACGGGCGCGCACAGGTTGGGGTCCTTCGCCTTGGGGTAGACGGTGCAAATGCCGTTGATGTCGTCGGCCTCGGGGCTACGTTTCTTGATCTCCCGCGGATCCTCGAATGGGAACATGGTCGTGTCGCGCACCGCCTGCGGCAGCGCCGCCAGCGGGAAGCACTGCGGCACCTTCTGTCCGGTGTTGTCGAGGGGCGCCTGCGCGGGGTCGCCCGGCCAGCAGGTGTGCGCCAGCCCCATGACGTGCCCCAGCTCGTGGGTGACGGTGTTCTCGAGATCCTCGACGTCGGTCGACGTCCCCAGCGTCATGCACGTCGTCTCGCAGCCGACGGCCATCGAGAAGTCCACGCTGTTGATCTCCATGTCGGCGTCGAGGATCTGCCCCTCGTTGGCGGCGCCGACGGTGTCGACGTGAAACACGGTGGTGAGCGCGGTGATGTTGGGATCGTGGCAGTCCTCCGGCATGCCGCCGTGCGCCGGCGTGCACCACTTGTCCTCGCGGAACACGACGGTGTTCTTGCCGTCGTAGGCGACGTCGAGCCCGGCCTCGGGCGACTCGTACATGAGCTTCATGTACGAGCACGACGCCGTCGCGTCGTTCCAGTTGAGGGTCGACTGCCGGATCGCGTCGAACTCGGCCGTCCCGGCGATCTGGCGCGATCCCTTGGAGTTGGGCGTGATGAACACGCACGAGCGATCCCAGTAGAGCGGCTTGCCGCTCGTCTTCGAGCCGGTGCGGACGAAGCCGAGGATCAGCGGCGGGCGGTACGCCTCGGCGATCTGGATCATCGCGATCCCGTCGACGGACCCTCCGGCCACCCGCACGGTGTCGACGCTCCCGTCGTCGCGCTCGACGACGCGATCGGTGTAGATGCGCGTGCGGTCGGCGTTCCAGTGGGACGTCTCGGACAGCACGCGCTCCGCCAGCGCTGGCCCCGCCCCCAGGAAAGTCGTGGTGAGCAACGTCACACTAACGGAGGCTCGGCGCAAGCCTATGGAGGGTAGCATTTTTTGTGATACACCCCGGGCCAAATGTCCGTCCGGGTCCGCATCGCGCCGTCGCCGACGGGAGATCCCCACGTCGGGACCGCCTACATCGCACTGTTCAACTACTGTTTCGCGCGCAAGAACGGCGGCACGTTCGTGCTGCGCATCGAGGACACCGACCGCGCCCGTTCCACCCGGGAGAGCGAGGCCGCCATCGAGCGCGCGCTCCACTGGGTCGGCCTCGCCTGGGACGAGGGGCCGGACGTGGGCGGTCCGTTCGGGCCCTACCGCCAGTCGGAGCGCGCCGACATCTACGCCCGCCACGCCGCGATCCTCCTCGAGCGGGGGGGCGCGTACCGCTGCTTCTGTACCCCCGCGCGCCTGGCCGCGCTGCGCGAGCAGCAGAAGCGCGAGAAGCGGTCGACGCTGGGGTACGACGGGCACTGCCGCCCCATCCCGCGCGACGAGAGCGACCGCCGCGCCGCCGCGGAGCCGTTCGTGGTGCGGCTGGCCATGCCGCGCGAGGGCAAGCTCACGTTCCACGACCGGCTGCGCGGCGACCTCGAGTTCGACAACGCCCAGTCCGACGACCAGGTGCTGCTCAAGTCGGACGGCTTTCCCACCTACCACCTGGCGAACGTCGTCGACGACCACCTGATGGAAATCACGCACGTCATCCGCGCGGAAGAGTGGATCTCGTCCACGCCCAAGCACGTCGTGCTCTACGACGCGTTCGGCTGGCGCGCGCCGGAGTGGATCCACATGCCGCTCCTGCGCAACGCGGACAAGTCCAAGATCTCCAAGCGCAAGAACCCCGTGTCGCTCGACTACTACCGCGAGGCCGGCATCCTGCCCGAGGCCCTGCTCAACTTCCTCGGGCTCATGGGCTGGTCGATCGGCGGCGACCGCGAGAAGTTCGGGCTCGACGAGATGGTCGCGGGCTTCTCGTTCGACCGCGTCTCCCTGGGCGGCCCGGTATTCGACCTGGAGAAGCTGTCCTGGCTGAACGGCAACTACATCCGGGACCTCTCGCCCGCCGAGCTCGTCGCCCGCCTCGCCGGCTGGCGCCTCGCGCCCGGGCACGTCGAGCGCGTCGTCGCCCTGGTGCGCGAGCGCATCCGCAGGCTGGACGAGTTCGTCCCGGCGACCGAGTACTTCTTCTCCGGCGATCTCGACTACGCGGCGGTGACGGCGGAGCTGGTCCCCAAGGGCCGCACCGGCAAGGACGTGGCGCACTCGCTGGCGGAATTGCTCGACCTGATGGAGGCGGCGCGCGGGCCGTTCGCCGCCGCGACGCTGGAGCCGCTGGTGCGCGCGTTCGCGGAGGCGCACGCGTTCCCGTCGAAGGATCTGTTCATGGTGCTGCGCGTCGCGGTCACCGGGCGCACCGCCTCGCCGCCGCTGTTCGAGACGATGGAGGTCCTGGGCAAGGAGCTGGTCCGCCGCCGCCTGCGCAACACGATCGACCTGGTCAGCCGAATCAAATGATCCTGGTTCGCTTTTTCCGCTGGGTCCTGCGCATCTGGACCGAGATCCACGAGGAGGCGCGGGCGGAGCGGCGCCCCGGCCTCGACCTGCGGCCGCTGGCCGTCCTGTTCACCGTGGCGCTCTCGCTCGCCCTGCAGGAGTTCATCGGCGAGCGCACGTTCTTCCACCGCCTGTTCGGCGGCACGCGCTTCGCCCAAGGTCACTACTACCAGCTGTGGATCCTCGCGTGGTGGGCGGGGTGGCGCGTCGTCGGCTACGTCGTCATCCCGCTCCTGGTCATCCCGTTCCTCGGCATCCCGCTCCGCCAGTACCACGTGTCGCCGCGCGGCTTCGTGCGCCACCTGCCGCTCTACGTGCTCCTGTTCGCGCTCGTCCTGCCGCTCGTGTACCTCATGGCGCAGACGCAGGCGTTCCAGCGCATCTACCCGTTCTACAAGCAGGCGAACCGCTCGGCGTTCGACCTATGGGCGTGGGAGGCGCTCTACGCGATCCAGTTCCTCGCGCTCGAGTTCTTCTTCCGCGGGTTCATCCTGGTCGCGCTGCGCCCGACGTTCGGCGTCCACGCCATCTGGGTCATGATCGTGCCGTACTGCATGATCCATTTCGGCAAGACGCTCGCCGAGGCGACCGGGGCGATCTTCGCCGGCATCATTCTGGGGACGATCGCCCTGCGCACGCGGTCGATCTGGGGCGGCGTCGCCATCCACGTGTGCGTCGCGCTGACCATGGACCTCCTGTGCGTGCGGAAGCTGTGATGGCCCCGTACGTCGTCCTCCTTTCGCTCCTCGGCGCGTTCGCGGCGCACCGGCTCGCGCTCGTCGCGATCTACTTGCGGCGCCGCGCGCTCGCGCCGCCGCCTCCACACGACGACGACGACCGGCCGGTCGTCACGGTCCAGCTCCCGCTCTACAACGAGGCCGCGGTGGCCGAGCGCCTGCTCGACGCCGCGGCGGCGATCGACTGGCCGCGCGACCGCCTCGAGATCCAGGTCCTCGACGATTCCACCGACGAGACCACCGCGCTCGTCGCCGCCAAGGTCGCGGCGCTGCGCGCGCGCGGCGTCGACGCGACGCACCTCCGCCGCGGCGAACGGGTCGGGTTCAAGGCGGGCGCGCTGGAGCACGGCCTCGCCGCGGCGCGCGGCGAGCTCCTGGCCGTGTTCGACGCCGACTTCGTCCCCGGCCCAGACGTGCTCGCGCGCACCACCGGCTGCTTCGCCGACCCGGCGGTGGGGATGGTGCAGGCGCGCTGGGGGCACCTCAACCGCGACGACAGCCTGCTCACCCAGGCGCAGGCGCTCCTCCTCGACGGACACTTCGTCCTCGAGCACGGGGCGCGCTCGCGCGCCGGCTGCTTCTTCAACTTCAGCGGCACCGCGGGGGTGTGGCGCAAGGCCGCCATCGTCGACGCCGGCGGCTGGCAGGCCGACACCCTCACCGAGGACATGGACCTGTCGGTGCGCGCCCACCTACGGGGCTGGCGGTTCGCGTTCCTGCCCGACGTCGTCGTGCCCGCCGAGCTGCCGGCGGACATGAATGCGCTGAAGAGCCAGCAGTTCCGCTGGGCCAAGGGGCAGGTGCAGGTCCTGCGCAAGCTGGGCGGCGCGGTCGCGCGCGCGCGGCTGCCGGCGTGGAAGCGCGTCGACGCGCTGTTCCACCTGACCAGCAACGTGTCCTACGTGTTCCTGTTCGCCGCGTGCCTGCTCCTGCCGTGGACGATCGGCGCGCGCTTCCCGGCGCCGGCGTTTCTCGGCGCGACCGCGGCGATGGCGGCGTTCTATGCCCTGGCTCAGCGCGAGATCGGCGGAGGCGCGCTGGCGGCGCTGGCGCGGGCGCCGCTCGTCATGGCCGTGTGCGCGGGGATGTCCGCGCACCAGTCGCGCGCGGTGCTCGAGGCGCTGTGCGGGCGCGCCTCGCCGTTCGTGCGCACCCCCAAGACGGGCGGCCGGCCGCCGCGCTACCGCGCCGCGCGCTCGCGCGCGTGCGCGCTCGAGCTCGCCGTCGGCGCCTACCTCCTCGCCGGCGCGGTCGCCGCCGCCGCGGCGCGGGCGTTCTCGACTCTGGCGTTACTACTGATCTTCGCGGCCGGTTTTGTCTATGTCGGCGCGACGTCCCTTGGGGGGCGGCGGCACCGACACCTCGACGACCGACGGCGCGCTCGCGTTGCCGGCTAGATCGACCGCCTTGACCCCCAGCTTGAACGTGGGCCGATCGGGCAGGACGAAGCTCTTCGCGGTGCAGATCGACGGGCGGCCGAGATGGAGCTCCCCGCCGCGCGCCGCGACGATCGCCGTCGGCGGCCGGTCGTAGTCGATCGCGCCCTGATCGTCGGCGAGCCACACCCGGTAGCGCAGCGCCTGCGGCGGCGTGGCGTCGTCCTTGGCCGCGCCGATCGTCAAAACGACGTAGGCCTCGCCGGTGGTGCAGCGCCCCGGGCTCACCCCTTCTACGACCACGGCCGCCTTGGTCACCCCCTCGAACGTCGGCGCCGTGGTGTCGGCCGCGTCGCCGGTGACGACCTGCCCGAGGAGCGAGTCCTTGCCGCCGACCGAGACGTGCACCGAGTAGCGCGTCGCGGGGGCGAGCGGTGCTTTGGGCGTGAGCTGGATCCAGCGCAGCTCGGCCGCGCCCCAGCGCGCGACCTCGGCGGCGACCGCCCCCTTGGGGCCGCGGAGCGTGACCAGGATGTCCTCCGGCGCCATGGGCTTGAGCGAGTCCTCGATGGGCGGCACCTCGAGAAGGAAGCGGACGTTCAGGGGGGCGCCGTCGCGCGGGCCGGGGAGGAGGCGGATCGTGCCGAACGTCGCGCACGAGCAGGCGTCGGCGATCTTGGGGGCGCCGAGCAGGGCGAGGACCAGTAGAAGTCGCATCGGGCGTATTCTAGCCACGTGCGGCGCATTCTGCCCGTTCCGGCCGTCCTCTTGTGGTGCGCGTGCGGCGGGGGCTCCGCGTCGCCCGACGGCGCGCCGCCGGGGTGGACGGCGAAGGCGCCGCTCGCGGCGGGCCCGCGGCAGGAGACGGCCGTGGCGGCGCTCGCCGGCAGGATCTACGTCATCGGCGGGTTCAACGCGACGGGCGGCGTGGTCGCGACCGTCGAGGTCTACGATCCGGCGCGCGACGCCTGGGCCAGCGTCAAGCCGCTGCCTGTGGCCGGCCACCACGTCAACGCCGCCCCCGTCGGGGGCAAGCTCTACGTCGTCGGGATGCTGCAGGGCACGAGCTTCACCGCGTCGGGGCTGAGCTACGCCTACGACCCCGGGGCCGACGAGTGGACCGCGCGGTCCGCGATGCCGCCGGGGAGCGAGCGGGGCGCGTCGGGCGTGGCCGCGATCGGCGCCAAGATCTACGTCGGCGGCGGGCTGCGCGGCACGGCGGTCGCGGACCATTGGGCCTACGACACCGGGGGCGACGCGTGGGAGCGCCTCCCCGACCTGCCCGCCCCGCGCGATCATCTGGTCGCGGGCGCGGTGGGCGGCATCGCGTACTTCATCGGCGGGCGGATGGCGGCGATCGGCAGCCACTCGCCGCGCGTCTTCGCCTACGATCCGGTGGGGCGGGCGTTCGCCGAGCGCGCCGCGATGCCGACGTCGCGGGGCGGGGCCGCGGGGGCCGTGGTGGGCGGGCGTATCGTCGTCGCCGGCGGCGAGGGCAACTCGGCCGACCCGAGCGGGGTGTTTCCCCAGGTCGAGGTCTACGACCCCGCGCGCGACGCGTGGGACGCGCTGCCGCCGATGTTGACCCCGCGCCACGGAACCGGCGGGGCCGCGCCGGGGACGACGTTCTACGTGCCGGGCGGGGCGACGCGCGCCGGCTTCGGCGCGACGGCTATCGTCGAGGCCCTGGCGCTGTGAGCTCCGGCGGCAGCTCCTTGACCAGGAAATCGGCGAGCGCGCCGACGCGGCGGGGGACGAACCGGCCGTAGGGGTAGAGGAGGTGGAGGTCGCCGGCGCGGTGGACGAAGCGGGGCAGGACGCGCACCAGGCGCCCCTCGGCGAGCGCACGCCGGACGATGGGACAGGGTATCGATCCGATGCCCAGCCCGGCTATCACGCACTCGCGCACGAACGTGATGTCGTCGCCGGCGACGGCGCCGCCGACCTCGACCGTCGTCGCGCCGCCGGGCCCCTCGATGTCCCAGCGATTCATGCCGCGGAACACGACGGCGGAGTGGCGCGCCAGGTCCGCCGGGCGCCGGGGCGCGCCGTGCGCCGCGACGTACGCGGGGCTGGCCACGAGGAGCCCTTCGGCTACGCCGATCTTGCGCGCCACCAGGGACGAGTCGCCCAGCTTGCCGGCGCGCAGCGCCAGGTCCACGCCCTCGGCGACGAGGTCGAGGACGCGCGGCGTGAGGATCACGTTGACCTCGATCTCGGGGTAGGCGGCGTGGAAGCGCGCGAGCGGCTCGGCGAGGAGCGTGGCGCCGAGGTCGTTGGGCGCGGTGAGCGTGACGCGCCCGCGCGGCGCGCCCTGCGCGTCGCGGGCGGCGTCGTCGGCCTCGGCGAACGCCTCGAGCGCCCGGCGCGCGCGCTCGTAGTAGGCCGCGCCCGCCTCGGTGAGGTGGAGCCGGCGCGTCGTGCGCTGGAGCAGGCGGACGCCGAGGGACGCCTCGAGGTCGCTCACGCGGCGGCTGACCGCGGACTTGGGCAGGCGCAGCGCGCGGGCCGCGGCGGTGAAGCTCCCCTGCTCGACGACGCTCGCGAGGGCGACGGCGCCGCCGAACTCGATTGTTCTTGCCATGCGAACAGTATGGTATCCGAACGGCGTCTAGTGCAACTGGGAGAACAGCCGCACACGGAGGGCATGCCCGCCGAACGCTACGACATCGATACCGTCCATTCCGGCATTCACTTCACGGTCCGCCACATGGTGATCGCCAAGGTCCGCGGCAAGTTCAACCGGTGGAGCGGCTCGGTCTTGTTCGACAAGGACGACCCCACGCTGTCGTCGGTCGATGTGAAGATCGAGGCCGCCAGCATCGACACCGGCATCGAGGATCGCGACAACCATCTCCGCTCCCCCGACTTCTTCGACGCCGCCGGGCATCCCGAGCTGACGTTCAGGAGCAAGCGGGTGGAGCGCATCGACGACGAGAACCTGCGCGTCGTCGGCGATTTGACCATCCGCGGCACGACGCGCGAGGTGGCGCTGGCCACCGAGCTGAACGGCGCGACCGCGGACCCATGGGGCGCGCAGCGCGTGGGGTTCAGCGCGCGCGCCGCCGTCAACCGCCACGACTTCGGCCTCAAGTGGAACTCGCTGCTCGAGACCGGCGGCGCCGTCGTCGGCGACCAGGTGAAGATCGAGCTCGAGGTGGAGGCGGTGAAAAAAGCGGCCTGAGCCGAAAAACGAAAACCCAACCGCCGGGCCGGTGGAGGAGGATTCTCGAAGATCCCGACAAGATCAGCGGCGCGCGCCGAAAAACGAAAACCCAACCGCCGGGCCGGTGGAGGAGGATTCTAAACCCCTACTCAGTAGGTGGGCTCCACAAAATGACCGATATGGGCTTCCCGACGCGCGGGCGTGCACGCCACGGTCAGCGGCGGACCCCGGTTTAGCAATAAGGGAAAAGAAACATCTCCTCCTGTCGCACCTGGCAGAACGGGTCTTCCCCACAAACCTAGGGTTCCGCCACGGACGCGTCAAGGGGTCGCGCGCGCCGCGCAGCACGATGACCATGACGCGCGGCTAACGCGGCGCGGCGGGGACGAGCGACTCGGGCCCGCGCTCGGGGATCGCGTCCTTCTCGTCCCACCCCTCGCCCTTGCCCCCCTGCGTCGCCGTCGACAGCGTGCCGCGCTTCAGGAGATCCACCTTCTGCAGCACCCCCTCGCCGCGGAACGTGGTCGGCGGCATGTGGATCCCCGTATCCATGCGGATCGCGTCGCACGGGCACGCCTCGACGCACAGCCCGCACACCACGCAGCGGAGCTCGTCGATCTCGAACACCACCGGAAACTTCTCGACCGAGTCCTCGCGCTCGCCGGGGTGGATCGTGATGCAGTGCGCCGGGCACACCGTCGGACACAGCATGCACGCCACGCAGCGCACGCTGCCGTCCTCGCGCGTCATCAACCGGTGCACGCCGCGGAAGCGCGGCGGATAGGGGTCCTTGGTATCCGGGTACTCGACGGTGACCACGTCGGCGCGCGCGAACACGTTGCGGAAGAAGTGGCGCGCGGTGATGCCCAGGCCCTTCAGCACCGCCGGGAGGAACGCTCGCTCGATCCCCATCGGCTCGCGCTCGAGCGCCACCACCCTGATCTTGCCCTCCTGCGCGATGACCCGCGGTCCCCCCGCCGTCTGCGCTGCCGCGTGCTCGTCGTGTCCGTGCGCCATGTCAGCC
>DATFWE010000068.1:0-29356 GCA_035259575.1 Haliangiales bacterium | reverse complement strand
GCCATCGCCGCTACCGCCGGTCGGATCATCGTCCACCTCCTTCGCGCCGTGGGCGCGGAACAAGCCTACCTGCGCCGGCTGACGGCGACAAGCCAGCGCACGAACGCCTCCACGCGCGGGTCCGCGTTGCGCCGCGGCCAGGCGGCATAGTACGCGCGTCGCGTCGGAACGGCCCGCCCCACCTTCACCAGTCGGCCGGCGGCGAGCTCGTCGGCGGCGAGGACGCTCCGCGCCAAGGCGACCCCCTGCCCCGCCATCGCCGCCGCGAGGAGATGCGACGAGTCGCTGAACGACAGCCCGGCGCGCGGCGCCGGCTCGGCGACGCCGACCGCCCGCAGCCACACCTCCCACGGCTCGTCGATGTCGTGGAGGAGGGGCACCGACAGGAGGTCGCGCGGACGCCGCGGCAGGCGGCCGCCGCGGAAGCGCGGGCTGCACACCGGGAACAGCTCCTCGCCGAGGAGGCGCACCGCCTCGAGGCCGGGCCAGCCCCCGCGGCCGTAGCGCACCACCATGTCGACGCCGCCGCCCAGCTCCTCCACCGCCGGCGTGGCGCGCAGGAGCACGTCGATGTCGGGGTGGCGCGCCGCGAAATCGGGGAGGCGCGTGACCAGCCAGCGAGCCGCGAACGACGGCAGCACGCTCACGACCAGCGGGCGGGCCGGCCCGCGCCCCGCGCACGCGGCGAGCGCCTCCTCGATCCTGCGGAACGCGGCGGCGAGCGATTCCATCAGCGCGGACGCGGGCGGCGTGGGGACCATGTCGCGCCCGCGGCGCGCGAACAGCGGCCCGCCCATGAACTCCGCCAGCGCCTTGATCTGCCGGCTGACCGCCCCGTGCGTCACGTGCAACTCGCGCGCCGCGCGGGTGAAGCTCTGGTGGCGAGCAGCAGCCTCGAAGACGCGCAGCGTGTGCAGCGGCGGCAGGTCCATGTCCTGTGAGTCTAGCTCAACGGATGCGCGCGCCGAAGTCGATGGCTCGCGACGGGCGGACGCACGATGTTTCGGGCATGGATCTCGAGCTCGTCATCGGCAACAAGAACCGGTCGTCGTGGTCGATGCGCCCCTGGGTGCTGCTCACCCACATCGGCGTGCCGTTCCGCGAGACCCTCCTGCGCTACCACCCGCCCAGCCCCGAGTGGCTGGCGCGCATGCCGCTCATCTCGCCCAGCGGGCGCGTGCCGGTGCTGCTCATCGACGGAGAATCGGTATGGGAGTCGCTGTCGATCTTCGAGGCGGTCGCGGAGCTGGCTCCTCCCGGGGCGGTGTGGCCGGAGGACGCCGTGGCCCGGCGCGTGGCGCGCTCGCTCGCGTCGGAGATGCACGCCGGCTTCTCGGCGCTGCGCAACCACTGCCCGATGGACATCGCCCGGCGCGCCGCGCCCGCGCCGATCGCCCACGAGGTCGGCGCCGACCTGGAGCGCCTGGCGGCCGCCTGGCGCGACGCGCGCGCGCGCTTCGGCCGCGGCGGGCCGTTCCTGTTCGGCCGGTTCACCGGCGCCGACGCGATGTTCGCGCCGGTGGCGACGCGCGTGCGCACCTACCGCCTCGATCTCCCGGCGGACGCGCGCGCCTACGTCGACGCGCTCCTCGCCCACCCGGCGGTGGCGGCGTGGATCGTCGGTGCGCAGGCCGAGGTCAACGCAGCTGCCTGACGCAGCTCCACCCCACCGCGACGATCGTCGCCCCCACCACCACCACGAACACCTTCGTCAGCCGATCGATCGGCGCCTTCTTGGTGGCGACCGCGCCGAGCTGCGCGCTGATGCTCGAGCCGACGAGGAGCATCATCGCGAGGCCGAGGTGGACGTTGCCCTCGAGCGCGTGGACGATCGTGCCGACGATCGCGGTCGTCAAGACGACGAGGATCCCGGTGCCGGCGGCCTGGCGGAACGGAAAGCCGAAGCCGAAAACGAGCACCGGCAGGAGCGCGACTCCGCCGCCCACGCCGAGGAGCCCGGACAGAAATCCGAGGCCGAACCCGACGTACGCGATGAGCGGCGCCGACGCGCGGAAGCCGACGCGGGGCAGATCCACCGCCAGCCAGCGGACGCGCGCCAGCGGCCCGGGCTCGCGGCGCTCTTCGCCGTGCCACCAGAACATCACCGCCGCCGTCACCAGGAACGCGATGTAGAGCGGATCGAGGATGATGTGGATCCAGGGGATGGAGCGGCCCGCGATGCGGGCGCTGCCCGCGGCCGCGAGCGCGCCCACCGCACGCGTCCCGGCGTCGACGCCGAGGACGCTCCCCGCCAGCATCAGCAGATCGAAGCGCGGCTCCCCTTGCTTCACCTTCTGGTGGCGGAGAAACGCGACCAGCGCGGTGCCCACCATCTGCGCCAGGCTCGTCCCCGCCGCGACCTGGAGCGGCACGCCGAACACGGCGCTGAGCAGCGGCGTGACGATGAACCCGCCGCCGACGCCGAACATGCCGGCGAGGTAGCCGACCGCCAGCCCGAGGAGCACGATCCCCGGCCAGAGGACCGCGTGCCCGTCGACGGAGATCGTGAGATCCATCAGATCATGTAGTCGATCGGGGGCGGCCCCTTGCGCTGGCGCTGGACGCGGCCGAACACCTTGTACATGGCGAGGCCCCACAGCGCGGGGACGACCACGCACGCGGCGGCGTAGAGGATGATGCTCACGCGCGGACTCCTAACCGGAGAGCGCGGCCAGGGTCTTGCGGACGCCGTCGAGGTGGTTGTTCGCGCGGAACGCGCTGTCGAACACTCCGGCGATCTTGCGCTGCTTGTCGATGACGAACGTGATGCGCTTGGTCATCCCCATCAGCCCCATCAGCGTGCTCGTCGCGCCGTAGCTCCGCGCGAGGGTGCCGTCGGGATCGGAGACGAGTGGGAACGGCACCTGGTGCTTCTGGGCGAAGTCCTTGTGCGACGCGTCCGAGTCCATGGACACGCCGATGACCTCGGTATCCCGCGAGACCAGGCTGTCGTACATGTCGCGGAATCCGCACGCCTCTGCGGTGCATACAGGCGTGAAATCCTTGGGATAAAAGTAGAGGACGACGTTCTTCTTGCCCGTGTAGTCGCCCAGGCGAACGGGCTTGCCGTCAGAGGAAACGACCTCGAAAGGAGGGGCGGAGTCACCGACCTTGGGCCTTCCCGATCCGATCATCATCGTGGGACGTACGATGCCATGGTGGGCAGTTCGGTGCCAGAGCGCGCCGCCGACGTCGTTCGGTTGGCGCGACGGTTCGCGGCGTGAGACCCGTTCATCTCGGGGAGGCGACCGCGCGCTCGTGGTCGAGCAGCCACTTCTTGCGCAGCTCGCCGCCGCCGTAGCCGGTGAGGGATCCGTCGGCGCCGATGACGCGGTGGCACGGGATCACGATCGCGATCGGGTTCGCGCCGTTCGCCGCGCCGACGGCGCGCACCGCCGACGGGCGGCCGATGCGGGCGGCGATCGTGCCGTACGACACGGTCTCGCCGTAGGGGATGCCCTGCAACGCCTTCCACACCGATTCCTGGAACGCGGTCCCCGACGGCCCGAGCGGCAGGTCGAACTCGGTCCGCTCGCCGGCGAAGTACTCGGCGAGCTGCGCGCGGGCGCGGGCGAGCACCGGATGGCCGGAGGGAGCGAGCGCCGGCGCGGACGAAGGCGACCCTGGAGCGAGGCGCCGCCGAGCGACCTGGAGCCCCGCGCCGGCGCGAGCGACCGACACTTCAGACGATGGTTTGGCGCGCCCCTCGGCGAACGCGACCTCGACGAGACGATCGCCCTCGGCCGCGAGGCAAAGCGGGCCGACCGGGCTGTTCACGATTTCTTGTACGAGCATGGTCATTCTCCTTGTTGCCACAGATGAAGCACCGCGTAGGCCCGCCACGGTCGCCATGCGGCCGCGCGCGCCTCGGCCTGCGCCTCGGACATCCCCCCGAGCGCGCGCCGCACGCCGAGATCCCCCGCCGGAAACGCGTCCGGCCAGGCGAGCGCGCGCATCGCGACGTACTGGGCGGTCCATTCGCCGATCCCGGGCAGCTCGCGCAGGCGGGCCATCGTCGCGTCCGGGTCTGCGCCCGGCGCGAGACGGAGGCCGTCATCGACCGCGCGCGCCAGCGCCACGATCGCCCGCGCGCGCGCCGCCGGCATCCCCACTGCCGCGACGTCGGCCTCGGATGCGCGCGCCAGCGCGGCCGCCGTCGGCAACGCCCGCGCGATGCCGGGCCCGGTTACGGCGCGGCCGAAGCGCCCGGCGAGCCGGCCAGCGAGCGTCGCGGCCGCGCGCACGCTCACCTGCTGTCCGAGCACCGCGCGCAGCGCGAGCTCGAAGCCGTCGAACGCGCCGGGCACGCGCAGCCCGGGCCGCCGCGCCGCGAGCGGCGCGAGCAGGGGGTCGCGCCCGAGCGCGTCGGCGACGAGCTGCGGGTGCGCATCGAGGTCGCACATCGCCCGCAGCCCGGCCACGATGCGCATCAGCGCCGGGCCCAGCGACGCGGACACGGTCGCGCGCAGCGCCGGGCGGCCCGGCGCGGGGCGGAGCGCGACGACGCCCGCGCGGTCGCCCACGACCACGCCGCGGCGGATCTCGTCCCCCTCCACGACCTCGACGCCGGGGACCGCGCGCGCGCGGAAGAACGCGACGAGACCGTCCCAGTCGAGCGGCGGCCGGTAGTCGAGCCGGAGCGTCAGCGACGCGTCCCCCTCGCCGTGCGCGCGCCGGACCTCCGTCGGCGGCCGGTCGAAGTGCGCCCGGAACAGCGCGTTGAACCGGCGGACGCTCTGGAACCCGCTCGCGAACGCGACCTCCGCGAGCGGCAGCGCCGTGTCCTGCAGCAGCTGCTTCGCCAGCGCGAGCCGGCGCGACTGCGCGAGCTCGATCGGCGACACGCCGAGCTCGGTCTCGAACGCGCGCCGGAGATGGCGCGCGGTGACGCCGAGCTCGGCAGCGAGATCGTCGACGGAGCCCTCGTTCAGCGCGCCGGCCTCGATGCGCGCGACCCCCGCGCGCACCAGGCGCGGCACCGAGTCCATCGGCGCGTGCCCGGGCGCGAGCTCCGGACGGCAGCGAAAGCACGCGCGGTAGCCGTCGCGCTCGGCCTCGGCGGCGCGCGCGAAGAACACGCAGCGGTCCCGCCCCGGCATGCGGACGCGGCAGACCGGCCGGCAGTAGATGCCGGTCGTCGTCACGCCCACGAAGAACACGCCGTCGAAGCGGGCGTCGCGGGCGCGCAGGGCCTCGTAGCAGACATCGGGTTCCACGTGAAGGATGTAGCGCGGCGGATCGGGCGTGTCTCGCCATTTCCGGACGGATGCGCCAATTCGGGTAACATGCGGATCGCGCAGGTGAAGACGAACGCCGCACGCATCCTCGATGGGCTCGGCATCCGCTACCGCCTCCACGACTACCCGGTCGACGAGGACGATCTGTCGGCGGAGAAGGTCGCGACGCAGATCGGCATGCCGCTCGATCAGGTGTGGAAGACGCTCGTCATACGTGCGCGGCGGCGTCACCGCGCTCGGCGCGAAGAAACCGTACCCGGTGTTCGCGGACGAGACGATCGAGCTGTACGCCCTCAGGTCAGCGTCCCCGGCATGGTCTCGTCGGGGGCCGGCTCGGTCGCGGCAAATGCGTCCAGGCCAGCCGCCGTTTCGGCGAAGGCCTCGAGCTTCGGATAGGTCCCACCCGCGCGCGCCTCGGGCAGGCGAGCGCCGACGTAGGCCAGCATGCAGCCCACGGTGACATCGGGCTGCATGGGCCGATCGCGAAGGTAAAAGCCCGCTCCGGTGAGCGCTTCCAGCGCCGCCAACGCGGAGTCCACCTGGATGCGGCACCGTTCGATCCAGGGAACGTGGACCTTCTCCGCAGGACGCAGCGTGCGCTCGTACACGATCGCGCCCGCCTTGTCGATGATCCCGGTGGCCAAGGCGACGATGCGCAGCGCGTGGCGGCGCTCGCGGCCCGATGCCGGCAGCAGCGCCCGATCGGGACCCACGCCCTCGTCGAGGTGATCGAGGATCGCCGCGCTGTCGATCAAGACCTCGCCGTCGTCGAGGATGAGGGACGGAATGCGCCCAAGGGGGTTGATGCGCCGCATCTTGTCGGCATCGGCGAAGCCGCTGATCGTGTTGCGCGTGAAAGCAAGCCCCAGAAGGTGCAGCGAGACGGCCACGCGCCGCACGTAGGGGCTGTCGTACTGACCGACGAGGATCACTTGGGCATCCCCGCCACCACCTTGCGGGCGAGCTCGATCTGACCCTTCTTGTCCTGGTACGGATACGTGAACGTGAAGGTCAGGTTGCCGCGCCGCATCACCACGAAACCGTTGATCGCCGTCCAAAACGCCTCATCGCCGACGCCGGCAATCTCTTCGAAGGGGACCTCCGCGCCCTGTCGCGCCGGCGTGCGGTACGCAAGCTTGTAGTTGTCCCGGCTTTGCGCCATGTCCGCAATCGCCGCCTCGACCGTGTCGGAGAAGATCAACTGGAAGCCGACCTTCTTTTTCGGTTCTGTGGTGCTCGCGAAACGGCACTCGCGCGAATAGTCGCCCGTCGCGATGCTCGAGTCCTTCACATCGGCCGGCGGCACGCCCAAGAATTCGGCCCCCGCAGCTGCCGTGAAGCCGGCGCAGCTCGCCACCATGCTCGCGGGGAAGCCGCCGCCTTTCCCACCGCTCGTCGCGGTCGCGGGGGAGCCGGCGGCGCTAGATCCCGCGGGCGCCTTGCCGGTTTCGCCCGGTTGTTCCTTGCTGCAAGCCGCCACGGCACAACAGGCGGCCGCCACGACGAGACCCCGACGCATGGGCCGCCATTTTCCCCCCTCGCGGCCATTGGCTCAAGCGTGTTGCGACTTCGCGGCAAATCGCCGCGGCGTCGTTTCCTTCAGAAACCGAAGCCGAACGCCGCCATGACCTCGGTGCGCCACGCGGCGCGCGGCGTGGCCACCGAGTTGTCGAAGTTGTCCTTCGAGTTGAACGGCAGGACGTTCTGCGTCACGCGCAGCTCCGCGTACATGCGCGTCGACTGCGACCGGTCGAACATCACGCCGATCTGGCCGTACACCGCCGGCGCGATGTTCGACACGGTGTCGACGTAGATCCAGCGCAACTGCCCGCCGCCGCCGACGTAGACGCCGACGTCGTCGGGGTTGTTGAGGTAGATGCTGTACCCGCCCTCCACCCACGCGGCGCCATCGAGCGCCTTCGGCATGCTGAACGTCGCGCCGACGCCGAACTCGCTGAAGCCGCCGCCGCGCTCGAGGCGCACGTCGATCGCCGCGCCGATCTCCCCCGTCTCGCGCGCGCTGGGGAGCCCGAGCAGACCGAACACCTTGCCGCCGATGATGTTCTCGTGCCGCACGACCTCGACGTCGGTCGCGTGCGCCGTCGCCGGCACGAGAGAGAACAGAGCCAGGAAAGCCGCCAGAATCGCCGTGGTTCGCATGGGACCGTGCTGGAGCAACCATCGGGCCAAACGCAAAGCCTCGAAACCCCGCGGCGTGGGCCTGTGCGCCGCCGCGCCGTCCCATGCGTCCCCCTGGGTCACGGTTTCGAGGAGCTCACCGCGTACGCGCGCAGCTTGTCGCACGCGGGCGCGTGCTTCTCGGCGCAGGCGTCGGCATACGCCGCGAGCCGCGCATCGGGATCCGTGGCCGCCGCCGCGCGCTCGGTGCACCCGGCGAGATCGCTCGGCTCGCAGGCGCGCGCGCCGCCGCGCGCCTTGCGCCACAGGACGCCGAAGCCGTACCAGCCATCCGGGGTCGCCTCGATCGTCGCCACCTGGAACACCTCGGCCCCGTGCTCCTCGGCGGTGTCGCGGAGAAGGTTCGTCGCGTCGCCGCGATCGCCGTCGGCGTACGTCACCATCGCCCAGCCGATGCGCGCGTAGCCCTTCGCGTCGAGCTCCGCCGCGGCCGCGGGGGTCTCATCGGCCCGGCCGCGGGCGGGGTACGCTTGTCCCAGGGGGACGAACATGCGGTGGACGCCCTTGGGCTCGGACGACTTCGCCGCGGCCGTCCCCGCAACTATGTACAAGCAGCCGGAATGCAGCAGCAAACCCAGGAGCGCCAGGATCTTCATGGCGCCCCGCGCGTGCAGGCGCCGTGCCCGTCAGGGCACCTTCGACGCGGCGCGCACGGCGCGGGCCAGAACCTCGACCTCGTCGTCGGCGACGGTGCGGAGATCGAGCAGGAGCTTGCCGCCGCCCACGCGCGCGACCACCGGTGGGTCGCCGCCGCGCAGCGCCGCCTCGAGCGCGTCGGGCGGACCATCGAGCGCGAGCGCCCACGACGGCGGCTCCGTCCCGGGAAGCGACCCGCCGCCCACCGCGGACAGCGCCGGCACGACCTCGCCGGCGTCGACGAGCGCGCGCAGCCGCTCGGCGCGGGTGCGCACCGCCTCCGGCGCCTCCGCCAGCATGCGCACCGACGGGATCTCGTCCGCGCGCCCCTCCAGGTAGAGGTCGAGCGTCGCCTCGAGCGCCGCGAGCGTCAGCTTGTCCGGGCGCACCGCGCGCATGAGCGGGTGTTTCGCGATCTTTTCCACCACGACGGTCCGGCCGAGGATGATTCCCGCCTGGGCTCCGCCGAGCAGCTTGTCGCCAGAAAAACTAATGATATCAGCGTATTGTACGAGCGACGACAGCCGCGACTCGGGAAGGAACGAGCTCGAGCCGAGGTCCACCATCACCCCGACGCCGACGCCGTGACCGATCGCCGCGAGCTCGTCCACGGCCACGTCCGACACGAACCCGGTCATGACGAAGTTCGAGCGCGACACCTTGAGGAGGAGCGCCGTGCCCGGTCCGAGCGCCGCCTCGTAGTCGCGCGCGTGCGTCTTGTTCGTCGTGCCGACCTCGATGAGGCGCGCCCCGCTCTCGCGCATCACGTCGGGCACGCGGAACGAGCCGCCGATCTCGACGAGCTCGCCGCGCGACACGATGACCTCCCGCCCAGCGGCGAGCGCCGCGAGCCCCACCAGCACCGCCGCGGCGTTGTTGTTGACCACGAGCGCGTCCTCGGCGCCGGACAGGAGCTCGAGCTTCGCCGCGACGTGATCCTGCCGATCGCCGCGCGCCCGATCGTCGAGCGCGTACTCCAGGTTCGAGTAGCCGCGCGCGACGTCGACGACCCGCTCGATCGCCCGCAGCGCGAGCGGCGCCCGGCCGAGGTTCGTGTGCAGGACGACGCCGGTCGCGTTGATGACCGGCCGCAGGCCCGGGCGCGCCACCGTCCGTGCCCGCCGCGCGACGTCGGCGGACGGCACGGACGGATCCACCGCCTGCCCGTCGAGCAGCGCGCGCCGGCGCCGGTCGATCTCGTGGCGTACCGCCTGGAGCAGCGCCCACCGGGGCACCCCCAGATCGGCGAGCTCGGGCCGCCGGAGCACGTCGTCCACTTTCGGGAGATCGCGCAACGCCATCTTTTTATTGTAGCGCCTGCTCGCGTCGGCTCGGCGCTCCAAGTCGCTTCGGCTGCGCCTCGCTCCGGGTCGCGTCCCCCTCGCCTCCGCTCGCAGGCGGGATATCATAAATGGACTGCGCCCCGGCGACGGTCAATAATCGAAGTAGTTGTCGATTCAAGCGCTGTCATCCCTGCTCGCCGGGCTGGTCACGCTGGCGATCGGCGCATCGGTCTTGCTCCGGGACCGGCGCCGGCGCACTTATCGCACGTTCGCGGTGTTCACGGTCGCGGTCGCGCTGTACCACGTGTTCACGTTCGCCGCCGTCGCCGCGGGAAACCCGTGGTTCTCCTGGCTGTCCCTGTGGCCGGCCGCGTTCATCCCCCCCACCGCCGGCCGCTTCTTCCGCGCGTTCCTGTCCG
Organism: Haliangiales bacterium; assembly: GCA_035259575.1. Taxonomy (GTDB): domain Bacteria; phylum Myxococcota_A; class Polyangia; order Haliangiales; family SHYZ01; genus DATFWE01. The sequence continues at coordinate 19,582 of DATFWE010000068.1, read as the reverse complement.
AGCCGGCGATCGCCGCCAAGCACCGTCCGCCCCGCGGCACCTACGCGTGGACCGCGGCCTGGTGCGGCGCGCTCGTCTACGGCGCGGTGGTCAAGCCGATCCACGAGACGCTGTGGTTCGCCGTCCCGTTCACCACGTTCGTGTTCTTCGGCCTGTACCGCTGCATCTACGACCTCTACCGGCAGTACCGCGCGACCGTCACCCGCGTCGAGAAGGCCCGCCTGCGCTACCTCATGTTCGGCGGCTTCGTCGCGACCACGCTCGCGCTCACCGACTTCCTGCCGCGCGTCGGGGTCACCTGGCCGACCGTCGGCAACGTGCTGACGATCCTCTACCTCTACTTCCTGTCGCAGACGCTGTTCCGCTACCGCCTCCTCGACCTCAACGAGCTCGTCGGCAAGATGTTCGTGCTCGGCTCGCTGGTGGGCATCCTCACGCTCGTCTACGGCCTGCTCCTCGTGTGGGTCGGCGGCGGCAGCCCCCAGGGTCTGTTCATCTTGAACACCGTCGTCGCGTCGTTCGTGATCCTCATCCTGTTCGAGCCGGTGCGCACGTGGCTCGAGGCCGTCGTCGCGCGCTACCTGGTGCGCGAGCGTTACGAGCTGCGCGTGCGCATGGACGATCTGCGCCGCGAGCTGATGAACGTCATCGACGTGCGCGAGATGATCCGGCGCATCCTCGCCTCGCTCGAGGAGTCGCGCCGCGTCACCCACGCGTCGATCTATTTGCTCGACCCCGACGGCGCCGGCTACGACCTGGCCGGCCACATCGGCCCCCGGCCGGTCGACCGCATGGATGTGGCGACGCGCCGCCCGTTCTTCGACCGGCTCCGCTCGTCGCCCGTCCTGATCGAGCAGCTCGAGCGCGAGCTGCGCGAGATCGAGGCCGCCACCGCCGAATCCGCCCCCAACAAGGAGGTGGAGACGCTCGATGCCATCGCCCGCACGCTGGACGAGCTCAAGGCGTCGGCGGCGGTGCCCATCCTCGGCGGCGGCGGCGACGACATCGTGCTCGGCGTCCTCGGCCTGCGCGACGAGCGCATGCGCGACGCGTTCGGCCTGGACGACCTCGACCTGTTCCGCGCGCTGGCGGCGCAGGCGGCGATCACCATCGAGAACTCGCGCGTGTACGAGCGCATGAAGGAGCGCGACCGCCTGGCGGCGCTGGGCGAGATGGCCGCCGGCCTGGCGCACGAGATCCGCAACCCCCTGGGCGCGATCAAGGGCGCGGCGCAGCTGCTCGTCGGCGGCGACGGCGAGCCGGTCAAGGCGGACGACGTGGGCGAGTTCATCTCCATCATCGTCGAGGAGGTGAACCGCCTGAACAAGGTCGTGTCGCAGTTCCTCGACTACGCGCGCCCCTACAAGGGCGAGCCGGCGGAGGTCGACGTCAACGAGGTGGTGCGCAAGACGATGCAGATCCTCGAGGCGCACGAGCACCCGCAGAAGGTCAAGCTCGACGTGCGCCTGTCGGCCGAGCTGCCGCGCGTGCGCGGCGACGCCGAGCAGCTGCGCCAGGTGTTCCTGAACCTCGGGCTCAACGGCGTCGAGGCGATGCCCGACGGCGGCACGCTCACCATCACCACCGCGCGGCGGCGGACCCAGCGCCGGGGAGAGAAGCCGACCTCGTTCGTCGAGGTGAAATTCCAGGACACCGGCAAAGGGATCGCGCGCGAGCACCTGAAGAACCTGTTCATCCCGTTCTTCACCACCAAGGAGAAGGGGACCGGGCTGGGCCTGCCCATCTCGCAGCGGATCATCTCGCAGCACGGCGGCGCGATCGACGTGCGCTCCGAGCCGGGCAAGGGGACGGCGTTCACCGTCTATTTGCCCACCGCCGACGAGACGTCGGTGACGACGACGGGAACGATCAGCCGGCAGAGCCTGGCGTCGTGATCAGTAGTGGTAGTCGCCGTAGCAGGAGCCGTAGTCGGGGTACGTCCCGGCCTGGGCGACGCAGTGGACGCTCACGCCGAAGTCGTTGGACAGGAAGCTCATCGGCTCGCCCGCCTTCACCCTGAACCCGAAGTCGCCCGCGGACCCGCAGGTGACCGTGATCGTGCGGTGATGCGTGCCCTGGTTGCCGTTGAGGACGACGCCGAGCTGCGACGGCACCTCCTCGACGACCATGTTGATGACCTGGCTGTCGGCGGCTTTGGTGATGTCCGCCTCGAGTGTGACCGGCTGGTGCAGCGACACCGAGAACGAGCTCGGGCAGACGCTGAGGTCGAAGCCCTCGTCCATGCAGCCGCCCGCCGCGGCGATCGCCGCGACCACCCAACACATCCTCGCGCGCATGCGATACCTCCTCGCCCGTGCTCGCGTGCATCCCGCGCGCCAGCGTCAAGGGCGCGAGATCCCGTTCGGGGCGACGGCGGTGGCGGCGGCTGTCCCCGGGGACGTCCCCTGCTCGGCGGACGCATCGCTCATGCGGCCGTTGCCGACGGTGGCCCACACGCGCAGGTCGGCCTCGAGCGTCACCGGCCCCCGCGCCATGGCCGCACGGAGCTTGCCGATGCCGCGCGCGAGCTCCTCGGGCGTGAGGATGGCGAGCTGCGACGTGGCGTGCGGTTCGATCAGACCGCGCGCGAACGCCTCGCCGGCGTCGATCGATCCCGGGATGAACGCGGCGTCAACGAACGGCAGCGACTCGCCGCGGCCCCCCACGCGGGGGCCTTGCGCGCGCGAGCATCGCGGACGAAGGGTCGAGCCCGACGGCGAGCGCGACCCGGGCGCGCACGCGAGCGAGCCAGTGGCCGGTGCCGCAGCCGACCTCGAGCACGCGCGTCCCGTCGGCGATCCGCTCGGCGAGCGTGCGCTCGACGCCGGCGTAGTCGCTGCGGCTGTAGCGCCGGTCGTAGTCGCCGGCCAACGGCTCATGGTCCGTGTGACGCATGCGCATGTGATAGCGTTGTGGCTCACCCATGTCAGCCGGCCACCGCGTCACCTACCAACTCTCCGAGTCGATCGCCACCATCACCCTCGACGACGGCAAGAAGAACGCGCTGTCGCTCGAGACGTTCGCCGAGCTCGGCGCCGCGTTCGATCGAGCCGCGGCCGACGGCGCGGCCGTGGTGCTCACGGGCCGGGAGGGCGCGTTCTCCGCCGGCTTCGACCTGCGCGAGCTGGGCGGGGGCGGCGCTCAGGCGGCGCGCCTGGTGCTCGCGGGTTTCGATCTCGCCGCGCGCGTCTTTGCGTTCCCCGCGCCGGTGGTGGTGGCGTGCACGGGGCACGCCATCGCGATGGGCCTGTTCCTCGCGCTGACCGGCGACTACCGCCTCGGCGCCGCGGGTCCGTACAAGCTCGGCGCCAACGAGACCGCGATCGGGCTGGTGTTGCCCGCGTTCGCGATGGAGCTGTGCCGCCACCGCCTCGCGCCCACGCACTTCCACCGCGCGGTCGTCCTGGCCGAGATGTTCGCGCCCGAGGGCGCGGTCGCCGCCGGCATCCTCGATCGCGTGGTCGCGCCGGCGGAGCTCCCCGGCGCCGCCCGCGCGCTCGCCGCGCAGGCGACCGCGCTCCCCCGTGCCGTGTTCGCGGCGACCAAGCTGCGCGCCCGGGCGCCGGCGATCGAGGCGCTGCGCGTCGCGCGCGAGGCCGACGCAGCGCGTGCGTCCTAGCCCGGTGCCCCCGGCACGTCGTAATCGATCGCATACAGGCGCCATGCCCCGCTGGTCCAGTGCAGGCGCCACACCAAGCGGGCCTCGGTGTGCCCGGGGAACGCCACCTCGATGCGCCCGTGGCCCAAGTCCTGGATGAACGCCGGTCGGTCGTCGCCGGGGTCGACCGACGCGGGAAGGGGGCATGGAATCGCCTTCGACTCGTCGACGCGACCCGCGGCCTCCGCGGCGTCCCACGCCTTGCATCCCGCCGCGAGCGCCTTCCACGACGCGTGCTTCACCGGCCTGGGCGCCCCGAACGCGAAACCCGAAGGGTCGTGCACGACGAACGGGAACTCGAGCAGCGGCTCCAGCGCGGGCCGCCCGGGGGTCTCGAGCACCCCCTCGAGCCGCGCCAGCGCGCGCGGCAGCTCGTCGGCCGCCGGGGCGTCGACGCCGAGGAGCACCACCGCCGCTTCACCGCCGCGCACGAGGTCGACCGCGCTCAAGCACGAGTCGTTCATGCGGCCCTTCCTCACCGTCGCGATCTTCAGCCCGATCGTCGTCACCGACGCGCGCACCGGGACCTCGACCCACGACCGCTCGGCCGGCACCTTCACCGTCGTCGCCTTGCCGTCGAGGCTGACCTCGAGCGACGCGATCTGGTTGTTCCCGGCGAACAGCCTGGCGCTCTTCCACACCCCGGCCGCGATCTTCAGCGCGTCGAGCCGCGTGGGCGCCGCCATCACGATCGAGATGCCCTCGCCCACCCCCTCGTCGGGCTTGCCTTCGCACCACGCCGTCGACGGCACCAAGTCGTGGGGCTCGTCGGCGGCCACCGCCTTGCCGTACCGGATCACGCGCCACGGAGCATAGGCGTCGGGGCGGCGCGGGTCGGCGAACGTCGAGGTCGCGGTGACGTCACGCGCCGCGAGCACGACCGGCAGCTTCGGCAGCGCGCCGGCGGGCGCGGAGCGCGACGGCGGGGGCGCCGGCGCCGCCGTCGGCCGCGCGGTCTCGCCGCCCGCGGCGCGCAGGCCGTGCACGATGGCGCGGAAATTCGACGCCCCGCGTTCGAAGATGCCTTCCTTCGGGATCCCCACGAGGATCACCGACCGCCCCTTCCGCTGCACGATCGCGAACACCGCCTTGTCGTCGTTCGCGGTCGCGGTGCCCACCAGCGCGCCGGCGTCGGCGATCGCCTCCGGCTTCGCGCTCGTCACCGTGACCTTCTTGATCCGCTCGCCGGCGAACGTCGCCACTTCCGGCCGCGCCAGCTCCTCGCCCAGGCGCGCCGCGATCTGTTCGAGCGTACCCTCCTTGCGCGGCGCCAGCACGAACACCTGCAGCTCGGGCAGCTTGTCGCTCTCGTCGTTGACGATGATGACGTCGCCCTTGATTTCCTGCTCCCACGACCTGCCGATGTCCGGCAACGCGAACGTGAACCCGGACGGATGGCGGATGTGGTCCGCCTGGGCCGCGCCGAGCCGGATCATTGGCACGAGCGCGAGCGCAAGCAGGACGCGCCAGCCGGAACGTTTCATCTCGTCCTCGCCTTCGATGGTACTCGAAGGGCGACGCCGAGGGTCAGTTGTTGGTGGCCGTGACGGTCGTGACCTTGGTGTAGGTCTCCGTCTCCGACGTGGCGGGCGGGCAAAGGGGAGTGCCGTCATCCACGGTGAGCGAGAACGACTGGGAGAAGCAGAAGCTGCTGTCGCTTGGGTCAATCGTGCACAGCGAGCCGCCGCAGAGGGCGCCGTTCCAGGTGTAACTGTAGTTCCCGTCGCCGCCCGAAACGCTGGCCGCATAGGTGACGGCGTCACTCGTCATCGGACAAACCGGTGCGGCAGCCGTCGGAGCGATGTGAACGACGATCGGCGCGTAGGGCGTGGCGTCCTGATCGCACGCCGCCTCGCAGTGTATGTCGGTGCGCTGGTCCGTGACCACCAGGTGCGCGTGGTACGAGACCGCGCCCGTGTCGACGGAGACCGAGCCGCTCGCCGAGGTCGATGACGAGGGCGTCGGGGTCCCACCGCCGCTGAACGTCCATGCGTAGGAGACATTGCCGCTCCCGCCTGTGAAGCCGTCCGCGAAGCCGAAGCTCAGGTTGCAGGTCGGTGTCAACGGGCAAGAGGCCTCGAGCGCGTTGAAGACGTCCACCGGGGCCGTGGTGACGGTCGCCCTGCACCCCGCCGCATCGCTCGCCTCGAGCGTCCCCGTGTAGCTCCCGGGGGAGAGGCCACTGACGGTGCCGCTGCACGCCGTCGACGCGCCCGCGCCGTTGGAGAAGGTCCAAGAGCAGCTCGGGTTCGCCACGGGCTGGCCGTCCATCCCGGTGAATGTCAAAAGCTCGTAGCCAAAGGAGTTCGTGCACGTCGGCGTGAGCTTCGCCGTGACCGTGGGCGAGCCGAAGTTGAACTGCACGGGCCCGACGAGATCCTTGAGGTCCGGGCTCGTGCCCCCCGACCCGGACGAGCGGGTGATGACGGAAGCGTAGAACTGCGCGCCGCACACCGAGGATCCGGTGAACAGGTTCACCGGCAAGGCGACCTCTGCGAAGATCCACGGCTTCAGGTTTCCGTTGGCGTCCAGGGACGTCTTGTTCACGCCGTTGCTGCCGAAGGCGCCGGGGGCGGTGTTGGTCGTGTTCACCGCCACCGCAGACGCCACGTTCGACTGCTCAGCCCACAGGGTCGCATCGTTGAAGTTGAGGGCGTCGATCGCGGTCACGCCCGTCCTGTTCGCCACTGCTTTCCAAACCCGAAGGGCCGGCGTGGTCGCGCTCGGCTGGAAGTGCCCGCCCAGGAGCACGTCCCCCACGCTCAGATCGTAGAGCAGCTGCTGCTGCCCCGCCGAACAGGGGCCTGCCGGGCCGGCGACGAGCCTGGGCGATAGCTTCGAGATGACCCAGTAGTAGCCAGCGTCGCCGCTGTTGTCCGAGCGCTGGACCGCGAAGTATGCGAACTTGGTGTTGCTCGCCGCCGCCACATACGTGAGGTCCATCTTGGAGAGAACCTGCGCGGCGGCGACGCACTCGTTCGACTGCGGGAATGCGGTCGGGTCCTTGCCCTTGGTGGCGGAGTAATCCCAGTCGTACACGACGTGGTCCGAGATGGATCCACCGAGGTCATTCCAGTCGATGTAGTTTCCGGGGCCGCCGGGGGGCTTGTCGAACGACGGCGACCCGTCGGCCGGATCATTGCCCACGAACAGGTTCGCGTCCTCGGCAGTCAGTGCCGAGCCCGCCTGGTCGATCTGGATCGAGTCGGAGATGAAGAGGTTCAGCGTGGACGTCAGCCCCGCGGAACCCGTGCCGACTTTCGTCGGTTCCTCGCCACCACACGACAGGGTCATCGACAACGCGGCCGACAACCCGAGAACGCCGACGAACGTCTGTACACGCGACATGGCTCCTCCTCCCATCCCCCGGTGGCACCCCTTTGGCAGATCTTACCCACATCAACCCACAGCATGGGCCGATACGGGCTTGTGGCGCATCAGTAGGCAATTAGTAGACCAAAATTAGTAATTCAACACGCAATTGATACATGAACAGAAAGGGAAGAAGGCCAATATTGGCGACATTACACGCTTAATTGACTGTGAGACGAAAGGTATGCCGCTGTGCGGCATGACGCACGTCGCCCTATCGGGCGTTCGCTCCAGATGTGACATGTTGGCGCAGCCATGCGATGTGGCATCTTCAAAGGCCGATGACCACAGCACGTTCAGCTGACCAAACTTGGTGCACCTGTCGTGAAGGACGACAGGCGCGACGCGCCGCGACGAACGCTTTGGCCGTCGCCCTGGCCGAACGACGAGTATAAACGGGGCATGAGAATCCTGGTCGCGGACGACGAGCCGAACCTGCGGCGCGTCCTCTCCGCGATCCTCGCCCGCGAGGGCTACGAGGTCGTCCAGGCCACGGACGGAGAGGAAGCGCTCGCCCTCCTCGACCCTACGACCAGCGCGGTGATCACGGACCTGCGCATGCCGCGGCGCGACGGCATGGACGTCCTGCGCCAGGTCGTGACCGACCACCCCGACGTGCCGGTCATCATCATCACCGCCCACGGCTCGGTGGACAGCGCCGTCGAGGCGGTGAAGCTGGGCGCATTCGATTACATCGAGAAGCCGTTCGAGCAGGAGGAGATCCGGCGCGTCGTCGCCAAGGCGGTCAAGCAGTCCGAGGCGCAGCGCAAGGCGCCGCGCACGCTCGACATGCGCGACGAGACCGCGCGCGGGCGCTTCGGCATCGTGGGCGAGTCGCCGACGATGCGGAAGATCTTCGACATCATCGAGAAGGTCGCCGACACGCCGTCGACGGTGCTCATCACCGGCGAGAGCGGCACCGGCAAGGAGCTCGTCGCCAAGGCGCTCCACCAGCTCAGCGCGCGCAAGGGCGGCCCGTTCATCAAGATCAACTGCGCCGCCATCCCCAAGACGCTGATGGAGTCGGAGCTGTTCGGCTACGAGAAGGGCGCATTCACCGGCGCGGTCGGCTCCAAGCCCGGGCGGTTCGAGCTGGCCGACCGCGGGACGCTGTTTCTCGACGAGATCGGCGAGATCCCCGTCGAGATGCAGGTCAAGCTGCTGCGCGCGCTGCAGGAATCGGAGTTCGAGCGCGTCGGCGGGATCAAGACGATCAAGGTCGACGTGCGCCTCATCACGGCCACCAACCGCGACCTGGAGAAGGAGATCGAGGCGAAGAACTTCCGCGAGGACCTCTACTACCGCCTCAACGTCGTGCCGCTGCACATCCCGCCGCTGCGCGAGCGGCGCGAGGACATCCCGCTCCTCGTCGACCACATCATCCGCCGCTTCAACGAGCGCCTGAAGAAGAACGTCGGCGGGGTGGAGCCGGAGGCGCTCGACCGGCTCATGGCCTACGGCTGGCCGGGGAACATCCGCGAGCTGGAGAATGTGCTGGAGCGCACGCTCCTGTTCAGCGACGGGCCACGCATCCGCCTGTCCGATCTCCCGCCGGAGATCGGGCTCGCCGCCCCGGCGCTGGCGAGCGTGCCGTCGGCGGCGGTGGCCGAGCGCCCGGGCAGCGCGGCGTCGCTGAAGGACATCGTGCGCGCCGAAACGGAGCGTGTCGAGCGCGAGCTCATCCTGCGCGCGCTCGATGAGACCGGCGGCAACGTCACCCAGGCGGCGAAGCTGCTCCAGATCAGCCGCAAGAGCCTGCAGATGAAGATGAAGGAGTTCGGCTTGCGAGAGCGCGAGTAGGCGGGTTAGTCTCGCCTCGTGCGTCGTCTCGCGATTTCGTTGGCTTTTTCAGCGGTGACGGTCATTCTGGGGGGGGTTCGTTCCGCGCCCGCGGCCGAGGGGACGGAGATCGCCACCGCCTTCGACGAGGGCAACCCCTTCGACATCTTTTTCCGCGTCGACTACGCGTTCGACGTGCGCCGCGCCGCGATCAAGCGCGAGCTCAGCGGATCCACCGTCCCCGGCCAGGTGCCCGACACGGTCCCGGTCGTGCGCGACCTGGTGATGAACCAGACGCGGCACGTGCTCACGCCGTCGGTGCAGGTCGGCCTGTGGCACGACGTGCAGCTCAGCATCGCGCTCCCCATCACGATCTCGCTCGATCGCAGCTACGACTTCGATCAGCGCGCCGATCCGTGCATCTTCCCCGGCGGCTCCGGCCCGGCGACGTGCGTCAATCGGCAGAATTCGTCGACGCTGCTCGACAACATCCTCCCCAACGGCTCCACCGGCCGCATCGGCTACGACGCCCAGGATGCCACCACGAACTTCGGCCTCGACTCGACGATGGTGTTCCGCTCCGTCGGGCGGTCCGGGCTCGACACGCTCAACATCGGCCTCACCTGGGCGCCGATGAACCAGGAGCGCGACGACACCAAGCCGACGTGGGTGGTGGGCGCGGAGCTCCGCTGGTCGATCGGCAAGATCATGAAGTTCAACCGGCTCAACCCCGGCAACGAGACCGGCGTGTCGCCGGGGTTCCACGAGATCAAGCTGATGACCGGGTTCTCCAAGCGAACGCGCTGGGCCGAGCCGTTCGTTTTCTTCTATTACCAGGCGCCGGTCGGCGTGCGCGGCGACAAGCCGAACGACCCCGACGGCTCCCTGTTCTGGGACGTCGGCTTCGGGCAGAAGTCGAACCACCCGCAGTCGCAGGCGGGCACGGACTTCGGCTTCGAGGCGATCCTCTTCGATCGGCCCGCGCAGAAGGAGCGACTGGCGCTGACGTTCGGCGGCTCGCTGCACGCCATGTTCGAGGGCAAGGGTTACTCGGAGATGTGGGAGCCGTTCGCGCTCGGCGGGGACGTCACGTCGAACCCCGGCGCGGTGCTCGCCGTCGACCCCGACCCGACGAGCACGACCGACGCGAACATCCCCCACCCCGGCGTGACCACCATCGAGAACTACATGATCTTCGGCGGCCAGCTGGGCATCCGCGGGCAGATCGGCGAGCACGTGAAGTTCATGGCGAGCTTCGGGGTGACGCGCGAGCAGTCGCACGCGATCACGTTCACCTCGGCGGGCATCGACCTCCCCGGCTGCAGCGCCACGGTGACGATGAACTGCGAGAGCCCCGACGACAACGTCGTCACGCCCGGCACGCGCGAGGTCAATCCGCTGCATAAGCCGATCATCGACACCGTCGGCCGCCGCTACCTCGTCGACGAGACGACGGTGCTGACGTTCATGGTCGGCGGCCAGGTCTTATTCTAGGCTAGACTCTACCCGTGTTGGACGAGTTCTCGGCCGGTGCGGTCGCCACCGAGGTGATCGGGCACCTCGAGCGCCGTCGCGCGGCGCTTGTCGGCAATGCGGCGCAGACGACGGCCGCGGTGCAGAATGCGCTGGCGACGGTGCGCGAGGCCTACCTCGAGGCCGAGCTGCCGCCCGGCTATTTTGCCGCGCTCGCGCAGGAGATCCTCGACGTCGTGCCCGTGGAATGGCAGCGCGCGGCGGGGCCGTTCACCCGCCTCGAGCAGTCCGGCTTCGGCAGCTGGCGCGGCGGCGACCTGACCGCCCGCCTCGTCTACGTGTTCGCCGGGCTGATGCTGGGCGGATTCATGCTGTGGGCGCCGTTCATCCCCATCTGGGAGAAGTGGTTTCCGTTCGCGCTCTCCGTCGCGGCGTTCTTCCTGCCCGACGCCACGCGCATATGGCACCGCCGCCGCTACGCGCGCCAGCTCGGCGCGATCGTCGCCTCGCTCGCGCGCGCCCAGCCCGCCCTCGACAAGCACGTGTCCGTGACCGAGCTCCTCGAACCGCCCAAGGAGTCGACATGAGCGACATCAAGCCGCGCCAACCGCTCTCGCCGAGCTCGCTCTTGGCGGGGCTCCTGCGCCTGATATGGCGCATCCTCCGCATCAAGGTCGTGTGGATCACCCTGGTGGTGCTGCTCGCGCTGTACTTCGGCGCGGGCGCGTGCACCACCTACGTCCCGCCCAACGCGATCGGGATCAAACAGGTCTACTACGGGTCGAGCGCCGGCATCCGCAAGGATCTCTACGGTCCCGGGCTCCATTTCCTCGCCGCGGGGGTCGAGCGCCTGCACCTTTTCCCGCGCGACCTCCAGATCGTGAACTTCTCCAGCTCCGCCAGCGAGCTGTCGCAGCGGGCGCGCAACGCGCCGGCGATCAACGTGCAGACGTCGGACGGATACAAGGTCACGCTCGACGTGTCGGTGCTCTACCGCATCACGGACCCGTACACGCTGTTCAAGGAGGCCGGCTCGGGGCGCGCGTTCGAGGACAAGCTCATCATCCCGCGCGCCGACCAGATCCTCCGCCGCACGCTGGGCGAGCTCAACAGCGAAGAGTTCTACCAGGGGCCGAAGCGCATCGAGAAGGCGCGGCACGCCAAGGAGCAGCTCGCCGCCCAGCTCACGCCGTTCGGCGTCGAGATCGACGAGGTGCTCGTCCGGCAGTACGTCTACGACGAGCGTTACCAGGAGATCATCGAGGGGCGCAAGCTCAAGGACCAGACGGTGTTCCTGCGCGAGGCCGAGGCCAAGGCGGCGATGGAGCAGGCCAACGTCGACAAGATCGTCGCCACCGGCAAGGCGAACGTCGAGGTGGAGCTCGCGCGCGGGGACGCCGAGGTGAAAAAGATCGACGCCGAGGCGGATCTGTACCGCCGGCAGAAGGCGGCGCAGGGGCAGCTCCTGGTGGAGCTGGCCGAGGCGCAGGGGACCAAGCTCGAGAACGACGCGCTGCAGGGCGCGGGGAGCGAGTACATGGTGGGGCTCAAGATGGCCGAGGTGTTCGGCGGGGTGAAGGTGCTCGTCGTGTCGAGCGACAAGGACGGGATCAACCCGCTCGACGTGAGCTCGCTGCTCAAGAAGTTCGAGGTGCCGTGATGCGGCGCGCGTGGCTCCTGTGCGCCCTGGCGGCGTGCAACACCTACAAGACGGGCGAGACCGAGGTGGGCGTGCTCGTGTGCAAGCTCGCGATCGGGTGCGAGTCCAAGGGCGTGCAGAAGCAGATCTACCCGCCGGGGTCGACGAACTTCTTCGCGCCGTTCATCCGCGACTTCTACACGTTCGACACCAAGATCCAGAACCTGGAGATGGTCGGCAACCCGGCGTCGGGGGACCGCGAGGGGACGGACGACCTTCGCTTCAAGACCACCGACGGCAACGACATCAGCATGGACGTCACGGTGGTGTGGCAGATCGACCCGCAGAAGGCCCCGGACGTGCTCGCGTCGGTCGGCGCGTCGACGCACGACGTGAAGGAGCGGCTGGTGCGGCCGATGGCGCGGACGCTCGTGCGCGACGTCCTGAACGAGCTCGACAGCGAGTCGGTGTACAACGCCGACAAGCGGTTCCAGAAGGCGGAGGAGGCCAAGACGCTCCTGTCGCAGCGGCTGACGGGGTACGGCGTGATGGTGTCGCAGGTGATCCTCCACGAGCACCACTTCAACCCCGCCTACGAGCGGATCATCCACGACCGCAAGCTGTCCGAGCAGCGCGCGGCGCAGCTCAAGAGCACCGCCGAGGCGGCGCAGCAGGAGGCGCTCGCCAACCTGGAGACGGCCAAGGGCACGGTCAATGCCAAGATCGCCGACGCGACGGGCAAGCTGTCCCAGGCGAAGCTCGCCGCCGACGCCGCCTACATCGCGTCGCAGCAGAACGCCGAGGCGATCAAGGCCGAGCGCGCGGCGCGGGCGCAGGCGATCGCCAAGAAGAACGAGGCGCTGCGCGGCGCGGGCGGGCGCGCGATGGTGAAGCTCAAGCTGGCCGAGGCGCTGAACGGGAAGAAGATTATCTTGATCCCCGGTGGGCAAAGCGGCGTCGGCATCAACAAGCTCGACGTCAACGCGCTGGTCAAGCAGGTGCTGGCGGAAGAAGCGAGCAAGTGACGAACTGGGTGCTCACCGGGAAACTAGCTCACCGCCCGCGCAGCGCCAGCGCGAGCTGGTAGAGCGCGCGGCGCGGCTTCCCGGTGGCCAGCGCCAGGCGGGCGGCGATGTCCTTCGGCGACGCGCCCTCGGCGAGGAGCCGGCGGACCTCGGCCTCGACATCGACGGCGGGCGCAACCTCCGCCGCGCCGGCGACGACGAGCGTGCACTCGCCCCGCGGCGGCTCCGCGGCCCAGCGTGCCGCCAGCTCGCCGAGCGGCGCGCGCACGATCTCCTCGTGCACCTTAGTGAGCTCCCGCGCCAGGCACGCCGGTCGCGCCGCGCCGAGCGCCGCGCCCAGATCCGCGAGCGTCCGCGCCACGCGCGCCGGCGCCTCGAAGAAGATCATCGTCGCGCGCTCGCCGGCGAGCGAGCCGAACAGCTCGTGGCGCGCCCCCTCCTCGCGCGGGGGGAAGCCGAGGAACAGGAATCGCTCCGACGGGAGGCCGCTGGCGACGAGCGCGGCGACCGCGGCTGACGGGCCGGGGACGACCTCGACGCGCACGCCCGCCGCCGCGGCGGCGGCGACGAGGCGCCGCCCCGGATCGGAGATCGACGGCGTCCCCGCCTCGCTGATGAGCACGACCCGCCGGCCCGCGGCGAGGTCGGCGAGGAGCTCGGCGGCGCGCTCCGCCTCGTTCCCCTCGAACAGCGACACGACGCGCGGGCCGGTCACGCCGAGGTGGCTGAGGAGCTTGCGCGCGGTGCGCGTGTCCTCGGCGGCGATCACGTCGGCCTCGGCGAGGGCCCGCTCGGCCCGCCGGCTCAGGTCCTCGAGGTTGCCGATGGGGGTGGCGACGACCTGGAGCAGGCGCTCAGTCCTCCGCGCCGAGCGCGCCGATGTCCACCGCGGTGCCGAGCTCCGCCTCGAGGTAGGTGCGCAGCCGGTCGAGCAGGCGCCGCTCCAGCTGGCGCGCGCGCTCGCGGCTGATGCCGAACTGCGTGCCGATCTCCTGCAGGGTGCGCGGGCTGTCGGTCATCCAGCGCTGGCGGAACAGCGCCTCCTCGCGCCCCTCGAGCGTCTTGGCAAAGTCTTCCAGCTTCTGGCGCAGGACCCGGCGGAACTCGTCGTTCTCGACGGCCGTGTCGGGGCGCGTGTCCGTCGACGGCAGCGCGTCGAGGCGGGTGCGGCCGCCGTCGTCGTCGCGCGAGATCGGCACGTCGAGGGAGACGTCGGCCGAGTCCAGCCGCTGCTCCATCTCGCGCACGTCGTCCTCGGAGACTTCGAGCCGTTCGGCCAGAAGCTTGTGCTCGGGCACGAAGCCGAGCGCCTCGAGCTTCTCCTTTTCCTTGCGCAGGTTGAAGAAGAGCTTCCGCTGCGCCTGGGTCGTGCCGATCTTCACCAGGCGCCAGTTGTTGAGGATGAACTTGAGGATGTAGGCGCGAATCCACCACGCCGCGTAAGAAGACAGCTTGACGCCGCGATCGGGGTCGTACTTCTTGACGGCTTGGAGGAGGCCGAGGTTTCCCTCCTGGACGAGGTCGAGGAGGTTGCGGTACGCACGCCGATACTCGTGCGCGAGCTTCACCACGAGGCGAAGGTTCGCGGCGACGAGCTTCTTGGCGATGTCGAGATCGCCGGTTTCGCGGAACTCGACGGCGAGGTCGTGTTCCTCCTCGCGGGAAAGCAGAGGGATCCTGCGGATCTCCTGGACGTACAGCGTGAGGGGGTCGCGCCGCTGGACCCCGCGCTCGCGCCGCTCGCGCGCCCGCTCTTCCTCGCGCTCGTCTTCGACCTGCGCCGGCGCGGGGACAGACGCGAGGACCAGCTGTCCGGAGCTTTCCTCTTCGTCGGTGTCGGCGTCGCCCGGGGCGGCCATGGTTCGCGGATCATACAGCAGCTTCCCCGCCGGGCCACCCCGTGTAGGCGCCCAGCCCACCCAAACCGGGCGTTGGCGTCGAGCGTTGACACCGCATGACGTGTGAGGCTGTGCCTGGCCCGGTGCGGATCGGCGGCCTATAATCGATCGGTGCCTGCCCAACCGATCCCCCCCACGACGGAGAGGCCGAGCTTCATGACCCAGAGATTCCTGTTGAAAGCCACACTGATCGCCGGCGCGATCGCGACCGCGCTGATCTTGACCATCACACGGCCGTCCCCGCAGGGGCTCGTCCCCTTCGGCGTCGGGCAGGCGGAGGTCCGGGCGGCGCCCGGAACGGCGGCGGCGGCCAAAGCCAAGGGCAACTACGACCTGTCGGCCCTGCGCGTCATCAATTGGGCCATGGTCAAGGTCAGGGACAGCTACGTCGATCCCAAGCGGATCGACGCGAAATCCATGCTCATCGCGGCGCTCGACAGCGTCCAGCGCAACATCGCCGAGGTGATGGTCGATGCGCGCGACGACAAGACCGCGGTCATCGTGACGGTGAACGACCAGTCCAAGACGTTCCCGATCGGCGACGTGGACTCGGTGTGGACGGCGACGAAGCGACTGAAGGACATCTTCCGGTTCATCCAGGGGAACGTGAGCCCCACCGCCGACCTTGCCCAGATCGAGTACGCGGCGCTGAACGGGATGCTGTCCACGCTCGACCCGCACTCGAACCTGCTCGACCCGGAGCAGGCGCGCGAGATGGAGGTGCAGACGACCGGCAAGTTCGGCGGCATCGGCATCGTCATCGGGATGCGCCGCGACAAGAAGACGAACTTCAACCGGCTGACGGTGATCAGCCTGATCGCCGGCGACACGCCGGCGAACCGCGCGGGCCTCAAGGCCGGCGACCGCATCGTCAAGATCAACGATGAGCCCACCGACAACCTGACCATCAACGAGGCGATGAACCGCCTGCGCGGCGACCCCCGCACGAAGGTCACGGTCACTGTGGAGCGGAGCGGCGCGAAGCCGCAGGCCTACGAGATCACCCGCGACATCATCACCAACTCGGCGGTCACTAAGCAGCTCCTCGCCGGAAACGTCGGCTACCTGCGCATCACGTCGTTCTCGCAGACGGTCGCCAGCGACCTGCGGCGCGCGATGGACGAGCTGCGCGGCAAGGGCGTGAAGGGCTGGGTGCTCGACCTGCGCAACAACCCGGGCGGCCTGCTCGAGCAGGCGGTGCGCGTGGCGGACGTGTTCGTCGACAACGGCACGCTGGTGACGACGGTGGGGCACGCCGGCCGCCAGCGCGAAGAGAAGCGCGCCGAGGGCGGGAACTCCGACCGGCTGCCTCTGGCGGTGCTCGTCAGCGGGACGTCGGCGTCGGCATCGGAGATCGTCGCCGGTGCGCTGAAGAACCTCGACCGCGGCGTGATCGTCGGCCAGCAGACGTTCGGCAAGGGATCGGTCCAGATCCTTTACGACTACGAGGACGGCTCTAAGCTCAAGCTCACGACGGCGCAGTACCTGACGCCGGGCGACGTGTCGATCCAGTCGGTCGGCATCGCGCCGGACATCGAGCTCCAGCGCGTGCTGATCCCGGAAAAGATCGCCGGGTACAAGGACTACCTACGTCTGCTCAAGCCGCAGCGCGCCTACCGCGAGTCGGAGCTCGACGCGCACCTCGTGTCGAAGAACGTGCGCGAGGGCGACAAGCCGGCGGACACGGTGCGCTACCTCCCGCCGCAGGAGCCCAAGCCGGCGGCGACGGCGAAGGACGACGACGAGGATGAGGACGGGGCGGAGGACGACGCGGCCGGCGACGGCACCGCGTTCAAGGAGGACTTCGAGATCACGTTCGCGCGCGAGCTGGTGGCGTCGACGACGTCGATGCGCCGCAAGGACGCGCTCAGGGACGCGAAGTCGTTCGTCGCCCGCCGCAAGGCCGAGGAGGAGGCCCGCATCGCTGGCGCGCTGGGCAAGCTGGAGCTCGACTGGACCGCGGGGAAGCCCGGCGGCGCGCACCTCACCGCCCAGGTCGTGACCGACCGGCCGGGGAACAAGGTGAAGGCGGGCGACGTGGTCGGCATCACCGGCACTGTGACGAACACCGGCGCCTCGCCCGCGTACCAGGTGCACGCGCGGGCCAGCAGCGACGACTGGGTGTTCGACGGGACCGAGCTCGTGTTCGGCAAGATCGAGCCGGGCGCGAAGAAGTCGTTCACGATGTACGTGAAAGTTCCCAAGGACGCGAACTCGCGCTTCGACGAGGTCGCGTGGGACTTCCTGGGCGGCGACAAGGTCGACGCCGCGCCGACCAAGGTGGCGATCGAGGGGCTGCAGCGGCCGCAGTTCGCCTACACCTACCAGCTCATCGACGAGGCCGGCAACGGCGACGGGATGCTGCAGCTGGGCGAGTCCGCCCGCCTGCACGTGACCGCCAAGAATACGGGCAAGGGCGCGGGTCTGCTCACGACCGCCATGCTGCGGAATGCGTCGGGCGACGGCGTCATCGTCAACAAGGGGCGGTTCGAGCTGAAGCAGATCAACCCGGGCGAGTCCAAGAGCGTCGACTTCACGTTCGACGTGAAGAAGGACTTCCGCGCTGACGAGGTGGTGCTCGAGCTGTCGGTGTACGACACCGAGCTCCGCGAGGGCGTGAACGAGAAGCTGCACTTCGCCGTGGCGCAGCCATCGGCGGGGCCGCAGCCGCAGAAGGGCGTGGTCAAGATCGCCAAGCGCGACGTCGAGGTGCGCGAGGGCGCGTCCGAGCAGTCGCCGGTGGTGGGCGTCGCCAAGAAGGGCGCGGTACTGGCGGTGACGGGCAAGGAGGGGCCGTGGGTGCGCGTGGAGGTCGAGCCCGACCATCCGGGCTTCGTTCCGGCGAGCATGGTGGCGCCGGCGGCCGGCCCGCCCACGCCGAACGCGTTCGTGCCGGTGTGGCGCGTGACGCCGCCGGTGGTGACGCTGGCGGCGACGCCGCTCGAGACGACGCAGGACAAGGTGACGATCTCGGGCACGGCGAGCGACGACACGCATCTCGAGGACGTGTTCGTGCTGGTGTCGAACCGCGACGCGAAGATCGAGGCGAAGAAGGTGTTCTACCAGTCGAACCGCGGCCGCAAGTCGGCGACCAAGATGGACTTCTCCGCGCAGATCCCGGTGTGGCCGGGCTCGAACATGATCACCGTGTTCGCGCGCGAGAACAATGACGTGCGCACCCCGCAGACCGTCTGGGTGTACAAGAACGGCAAGAACCCCACCGTCGCGGCCGAGCAGCAGCCCCGGCCGACGCCTTAGGACGCGCGCTCGGCGCCTGGGGCCGCCGAGCGCTGGCCCCGAGCGCTGGCCTCGGCCGGAAATCCGAGCGACAATCGCGCCGTGCGCATCTCGACGGAGGATTCGAGGCAGCTCGATGAGCTCTTGCGCGCTGCGCGGATGCGCGTGCTCCACATGATCGGCCTGGTCCTCTTGGCGGTTCTCGTCATCTCGGTCTCGGTCGCCACGCAAGTCGACATGTCGCTTGATGTCTCTCCTGGGCGCGATCGTGTGGTTCGCGGGATGTGGGGTTATCGTCCTTCTTTCGCGACTCTGGTACGGCAGCCGGGTGAAGGCCACCCAGCGGCTGCGTTCGGCGTTGGAATCCGGCTCACCGGAGATCAAGGTCGTCGAGGTGACGCGCGTCCTCCTGCAGCATGTGATCCCGTTCGGGTTCGAGGTGGATATCGAGCTGGGTGACGCCGAGCACCTCGCGTTCGGGTTCTGGACCCGTGAAACGGCCGAACGATTCCAAAGTCTTTTGGGACGAGCGGCCCCCTGACCGGGCGCTCCGGCGCCCCACGCCTCCGACGACGTCCTCGATGTCGCCGCCGAAAACATCTGCCGAAATCGTCTGAGGGTCTGCCCGGCCCCACCTGGACGAGCCGGGGGGCGGGGGCGTTTTCTCTCTCTGCCCGCAGCAGCACCCTGTGGGCGGTGTGCGCAACCGCGACCGAGGGCACGGGCGCGTCACCCGTCCACAGTACCGGGCGCAACGCGCTTTCCGCTTGACGGCGCGCACCGATTTATGGCAGATATTTTTCGATGCGCAGAGTCGAGGAAAAGACCGCGCCCGCCCAGCTCGACTTTGGGTTCCGGCCGCCGGCGCGGAGGCGCCGGCGGCGTCTGGGCCGGCCGCCGAAGCGCGATTCCGGCGTGCCTCACTTGCCACGCTCGGTGCACGCGCGCTTCCCCCTGCACGTCACCCTGCGGGTGAGGCAGCGCGTCTGGCAGCTTCGCAGCCGCCGGTGCTATCGCATCATCCAAAAGGCGCTCTTCGCCGCGCGCGACCGATTCGACACGCGCGTCGCGCAGTTCTCGGTCCAGCACAACCACATCCACCTCATCGTCGAATCGCGCGACCCGCGCGCGCTCGCGCGCGCGGTCCAGGGCCTGTCGATTCGCGTCGCCAAGGGGCTGAATCGCCTGATGGACCGCAAGGGCGCGGTCCTCGCCGACCGCTACCATTCGCGTCCGCTGCGTACGCCGACGGAGGTGCGACGGGCGCTCGTCTACGTCCTCGGGAATGCGCGCAAGCACCTCGCCTCGCTGGGCTACAAGCTGTCGCCCAGCTACATGGACGAGTATTCCTCCGCGGCGTGGTTCACCGGCTGGTCCGTGCCGCCCCCGCGGCCGGCGGCCGAGCCACCGGTCGCGCCGGCGCGCACGTGGCTCCTCACGACGGGCTGGCGCGACAAGGCCGGCGGCCCGCTCCGCCGCGACGAGATGCCGGACACCTGAC
>DATFWE010000067.1:0-22290 GCA_035259575.1 Haliangiales bacterium | reverse complement strand
GCCGTGCCCACCGCCATGATCTTGGCCCCGCGCGTGATGACCAGCGCCGACCCAGTCGATCCGACGATCTTCGTCCCCGCCTCGATGGTCAGCGTCGCGCCCGGGTTCACCATGATGTAGGGGATGTTCCCCGACTTGATCTTCAGGTGGTAGGTGATGTCCTTCGTCCACGTCGTATTCGCCGTGATGTCCGCGGTGACGTCGATGTCGGTCACCGCGGGCGGCGCGTCGATGTGGACCGGCGCGTCGATGCCCGGCGTCTGGTTGTTGTTGTCGCCGCAGCCCAGCGCGGCGACGCCCAGCGCCCACGGCGCCATCCACTGCATTACGTTGCGTCGAATCATGCGCATGCTCATTCCTTTCCTCGGTCGTAGGTCCATTCGATCGACCCCAGGATCGCGACCCCGGGGTCGTATCCGAACACCTCGGTCGCGCCCTGCTTGAACGACACCCGCCCGTCGAGCAGGTTCGTGCACGACAGCTTGAGCAGCAGCGACTCCTCGATGCGCTGCGACAGGTTCACGTCGACGCGGTGCAGCGGCTGCTCCTTCACGTCGGGGAGGCCGAGAATGCCGACCTCCGCGATGCGCGGCCCGAATACGTTGTAGAGGACGCTGATCTCCGTCCCCCATGCGGGGACGCGG
Organism: Haliangiales bacterium; assembly: GCA_035259575.1. Lineage (GTDB taxonomy): Bacteria > Myxococcota_A > Polyangia > Haliangiales > SHYZ01 > DATFWE01. The sequence continues at coordinate 21,646 of DATFWE010000067.1, read as the reverse complement.
TAGCCCAGCTCGACGTTGGCGACGTAGGGCGACTGCCCCTGCAGCGGGCGCTCGCGATTGGTCTGGTTGTTGAGCGTGGGGTCGTTGGGGTCGAAGTCGATCCGCGAGAACACCAGCGCGAGGTTCCCCGCGACCCACAGGTCCGCCAGCTCGGGCGCGACGCGCGCGCCCGAGAGGCGCACCTCGACCTCGCCGCCGAACGACCGCGCCGCCGTGCCGTTGCGGTAGCCGACGTCGTTCTGGTCGTTGACGATGACCGTCTCGATCGGATCGCGGAACTGCTTGAAGAACGCGCTGGCGGCGACAAGCTCGGTCCCGCCGAGGAACAACTCCCAGCGCAGGTCGGCGTTGTGGATCGTCGTCGTGCGCAGGTCGGGGTTGCCCGAGATGGCGCGGCTGCGGATCGAATCGAAGAACACGTAGGGCGCGAGCTCGCGGATCTGCGGCCGCGCCACGGTCAGGCTGTAGCTGGCGCGCAGGTTCATCCCATCGGCGAGCGCGTAGACCAGGTTGACCGACGGCAGCACGTTCACGTCGGTGCGATCGACCGGGTCCGCCATGCTGGGCGGATCGGTGAACTTGCTGCCGGCGAGGAGCCGCTGGATGGCGGCCTCGACGCGCGCGCCGGCGACGATCCGCACCGGGTCGAGCGCGGTCACGTCGGCGAGCGCGTAGCCGGCGAGGACGCTGCGCTTGAAGTCGTAGGAGTCGTCGACACGGGTCACCTCGTCGAGGTGGGCGATCGTCCCCAGGTTCTCCGGGGCGAACAGCTCGTCCGCCGGCAGCGCCAGCTGCATCAGGTCGGCGTCGCGCGCGTTGAAGCGGAAGCGCCGCGCGTCGAAGCGCCGCTTGGTGAGCTGCGCGCTCGCGCCCGCCTTGGCCTTGATCCCGCCGAGCTGGAGCGCGAGGTCCGCGCCGCCGCCGCCGGACACGTCGGTGAGGTCGTTGTAGGTGCGGTCGCCCGACTGCGCCTGATTCTGGAACCGGTAGAGCCCATCGGAGCTCTTGAGGTAGAGAAGGTCGCGCAGGTCGGGCTCGTCCTGCCCGGTGACCGACAGGTTGCCCTGCCACGCCAGGGTGAGGCGCGGCGACAGGGCGTGGTCGCCCGTGACCTGGTTGAACAACAGGTCGCGCGTGGCGAAGCGGATGCGCGTCTTCCGCCCCACCTGGCTGTTGATGTAGGCGATCGTGCCGTCGGTGACCTGCGCCGCATTGTCGTTGGCGTGGGTGTAGAGCGACACCAGACCGAGGCGGTGCCCCGCCGACAGCGACCAGCCGATGTTGACGAGGCCGCCGAGGTTGGCCGACTCCTGCCCCCAGGCGGTGTGCGACCGCTCGCTCAGCGTCCCGTCGGTGTAGAGCGACGCGGCGTCGATGCTGCGCCGCGTCCACTTGTGGGCGTAGTTGAGCGTGGCCAGGTAGCCCAGGCGCTGGCCGTCGGCGGGCGCGATCGTGTCGCCGACGGTCCCCGCGAACGACGCGTTGGGCACCGAGCTCACCGGCTTGGTCCGCCACGTCAGCGGGAACGACCTCCCCGCCGCGTCGACCTGGGCGCGCGTCATTCCCCCGCGCGGGACCAGCGGGCCGTCCTGTGGCACGCGGTCGGGCAGGGCGCGCAGGCCGTCGTCGAAGCCGAGGAAGTCCAGCCCGCCGCCGATCGACGCCGTCGTGTCGGCGAACGTGGTCGCCGTGTCGCCCGACGCCGCCATCTTGAGCTTGAGGACGAACCGGTTGGGGAACTCGCGCGTCTCGATCTGCAGCGATCCGCCGGCGAAATTCCCCGGGATGTCGGCGTTGAACGTCTTGGACACCGTCAGGTTGGCGAGCAGCGTCGCCGGGAACAGATCGAGCGGCGCCGACGGGTTGTCCGGGTCCGCGCTGGGGAGCGCGACGCCGTTGAGGAGCGTGTTGGAGTAGCGGCCCCCGAGCCCGCGCACGACCACGTACTTCCCGTCCTGGACGGTGGCGGCGACGACGCGCTTGACCGCCTCGCCGGCGTTGCTGTCGGGGGTGCGCGCTATCTGCTCCGCCGACACGCCGTCCTGGACCACGGCCGCCTTCTGCCGCCGCACGATCTGCACCGCCTCGGTGGCGGTGTCGGGACGGGCGACGACGACGACCTCCTGCACGGCGATCTTCTCGTCGTCGCCGCCGCCGAGCTGCACGTCGATGCGCGTCGTCTTCCCCGGCTCCACCGCGATCGTGGCGATCCGGCGCGCGGGTCGCAGCTCGGCGAACACGCGCAGGTCGTACGTCCCCGGGGGGAGCGCGAGCCGATAGTTCCCGTCGAGGTCGGTGAGGACGCGCTCGCCGGTCTGGACGACGGTGACCTGGGCCTCGATGATCGCCTCGCCGGTCTTGGCGTCGATGACCACGCCGGAGATCGCGCCGTGCGCCCGCGCCTCCTGCTCCGTCGCCGCCGCGGGCGACGCGGCCATTCCGATGCACATCAGCAGACACACGCTTCGCATGCCAGACACACTTCTCCCCGCGCCTCGAGCCGAGGCGAATCAGCGTCGGTTGGGTTACAGCACCGACTCGGTCAGGACCGCGATCTGCGCCCCCGCACCGCGGGTGCGATCGAGCACCTGGATCGCATCCCCGTAGTCGGCGTCGTCTTCCGCGTCGAAAAACACCAGGTTGTCCCCCCGCGCCGCCATGATCCGCTCGAGCCTGGCGCCGAGCTCGTCCAGCCCCACCGGCTGGCCGTTGATCTTCACCGAGCCGTCACGGTGGAACGTGATCACCACCGGCTTGGCGGCGTCGGGCGGCTCCTCCTCGGTCGTCTCCTCGGACTTCGGGATGTTCAGCCACAGCTTCTTGGTGAGGAGCGGCGTCACCACCATGAAGATGATGAGCAGGACCAGGACCACGTCGACGAGCGGCGTGACGTTCACCCGCGGGGCGACCCTCGTCCTGGGCTGGCCGACGTCCAGGCCCACGTCAGCGCGCGCCTTTCTGCTTCTCGTCGACCATGAGCGCGATCCCGGGGAAGCCGACCTTCTGCGCCTCGTCGAACGCGCGCCGCATCGTGCCGTACTTGACGCCGCGGTCCGCCTTCAGCACCAGGCGCTTGTCCGGCGCGGCGGCGCGCGCGTCGCGCAGCGCCCGCCCCAGCGACGCCGGGTCGATCGGCTCCTTCTCCAGGAGGAGGCGCCCCGACGCGGTCACGGTGAGCGTGAACGAGTCGAGCTTCGACTTGGGGTCGACGTTCACGATGCCGGGCAGCTCGACGCGCTCGCCGGCCTCGAGCGCGGGGGCGATCACCATGAAGATGATGAGCAGCACCAGGACCACGTCGACCAGGGGCGTGACGTTGATCTCCGGCGCGATTCGCCCGCTACGCGGCGGGGATGCGAGCGTGCTTGCCATGGTTGTCGTCCGCGGCCGCGCGCGCGTCGGCGGGCGCGGCGAACTCGACGTGGTCCAGGAACTGCCCCGCCGACGCCGCGAGACCGGCGTGAAGCTTGTCGGCCACGCCGGACAGCCGGTTGAACGCGAGCACCGCGGGGATGGCGATGAGGAGGCCGAGCGCGGTGACCACCAGCGCCTCGGAGATGCCGCCGGCGACGGAGCCGAGCCCCCCCGAACCGGTGACGGCGATCTTGCCGAACGCGGCGATGATGCCGACGACGGTGCCGAGGAGCCCCACGAACGGCGCGACCGAGCCGATCGACGCCAGCGCGCCGAGGCCGCGGCGCAGGTCGTTGCCGGCCGCCTCGTGCTGGCGCGCGACCTCGCGCTTCACCAGCTCGACGACGGCGGCGTAAGGCCTGCCGCGCTGCTGGCGCACGTACACGTCGGCGGCGGGGCCGAGCATGGCCGCCAGATGGCTCGCCGGGTGCTTCTCCGCGAGCGCGCGCAGGCCCACGTAGTCGTTGCGATCGATGAGCGCCGCCGCCGACGCGGCGAACGCGCGCGACTGTCCGCGCGAGCGCGCGAGGGCGTACCAGCGCTCGAGGGTCACGGCGAGCCCGAACACCCCCATCACCAGCAGGGTGACGGTGACGCCGCGCGCCATCCAGTCCATCTCGTTCCAGATCTGCAGCAGATTGAAATGCATCCGTCGGTCCTCTCACGTCGTGAGCCGGAACTTCAGCTTGATGATCTTGTAGACGGCGATGCTCGCGCCGCCGAGCCGCGCCGGCGCGTAGGTCCACGTCTTCACCGCCGCCAGCGCCGCCGCGACGAACGGTTCCTCGCCGCGCATCACCTGGATCTGCGTCACCTTGCCCGCGTCGGTGATGACCACCTTGAGGATCACCTCGGCCTCGCGTCCGGTGGCGCGCGCGGCCTCGGGGTACTCGGGTTGCGCGTTCGCGTCGCTGGGCACCGGGGGCTCGGCCTCCTCGGGGAGGCTCACCGGCTCCGCCTTGCGCGGCGGCGGGGGCGGCTCGGGCGGCGGCGCCGGGCCGGTCCCCGTGCCGCCGATGACGCCGCCCTCGACGCCTCCTCCGCCGACGTCGGGCTTGTCCTTGGGATCCGCCTCCGGCGGCGGATCCTTGGGCACCTCCCGCGGGACCACGACCTGCTTGGGGGGGACGGGGAGCTTCGGTTTCTCCACCTGCTGCCGCTCCACTTTCGGCGGCGGCGGGGGCGGCGGCAGGGCCCGTTTCGGCAACGTCCTTTCGAAAGAGACTTCAAGCTCCTTCTCGACGGGGGCAGGAGCCTGCGTGCCGGCGACCACGACCAGGCCCGTCCCGAGCACCGCGTACGCCGCCGCGGCGACCGCCGCCGAAGCCGCGTATCTCCGTCGCTGGCGTGCATCGGCGACCCGGGGCGTGAAGTCCTCGAACACGACGCCAGGGACCGTACTTCACGCGCGTGGCGGAAGCCCCCGAAACCGGAAACGTGATCGTGACAAGTGCGAATCGAAGCGCCTCGGGCGCCGTAATTTTCTTTCACCGGATCCCGGACAGGCGGAACGGGATCTTGACGATCTTGAACACGGCGATCGGCCGGCCGTCGAGCATCGCCGGCGCGTAGCGCCACCTCGCCACCGCCTCGCGCGCGGCGGCCGCGAAAGGCTCCTGCCCGCGCAGGACCTCCAGGTGCGAGACCGCGCCAGATCGGTCGATGACGAGCTTCAAGACGACGTCGCCCTCGAGCGCGCGCTGCCGCGCCGCCTCGGGGAAATCGGGCGGCCGGTTGCCGGCGTCCGGGCGGGGCGGCGTGGCCGCCTCGGGAAGATCGATCGGGCCCGACGGGGGCTCCGGCCGCGGCGGGTCGATGGGAGGAGGCGCGGGCGGCGCCGCCTCGCGGATCTCGACCGGCGCAGGGGGCGGCGCCGTGGTCGCGTTCGCGACCGTTCGTTCGACCGGGCGTGCCGGGTCCGGCGCCGGCTCCGCGCGCGGCGGCGCGGGCTCGGGATCCCGCCTCCTCGTCGCGGTCGTCGTGGTCGTCGTGGCGATCGGGCGCCGCGCCTCGTCGCGCGGACGCGCCGGCTCCGTCGGCGTCGTCGAGATCGGCTTCGACTCCACGACCGGGAGCCCCCGCAGCGCGGGCGCCTCGACATCGGCGACGCTGCGAGCGCCGCCCCGCCGTCGCGTGTCCGCCTGCCCCCAGCGCACGACGCCGACGATCAGGACGCCGGCACCGCCGAGCGCGAGAACCATCGCCGCCACGAACGCGACCTTGCGCACGCCGGTCACCCTAGCGCTCGTCGATGACTGTCGCGCGAAGACTGGTCGACATCGACGCATCCGTTTCGCCCGCGAGGGTCATGCGGTCGTCACCCGCGTCCGCCACAATGCGGGCCATGCGACTCGCCCTCGTCTCTTGTCTCGCCTGGTGCCTCGCCGGCTGCGCCGCCGCTGCGCGCACCCACGTCGTCGTCGTCAGCATCGACGGGCTCAAGCCCGAGTCGTACCTCGAGCCCGACCGGCTCGGTCTCGCCGTGCCGACGTTCCGCCGCATGGTCCGCGAGGGCGTCGTGGGGACCGACACGAGGACCGTCCTCCCCAGCGTGACCTACCCATCGCACACGACGATCGCCACCGGCGTCCCGCCCGCGGCCCACGGCATCGTGTCGAACTACGCGTTCGACCCGCTCGGGCGGAACATGGACGGGTGGTGGTGGTACGCCGAGGACATCCGCGCCCCGACGGTGTGGGACGCGGCGCGCGCGGCCGGCCGGACCGTCGCGCTCATCGACTGGCCGGTCACCGTCGGGGCGAAGGCCGACGTGCTCGTGCCGGAGTACTGGCGCGCCGGCACCGCCGACGATCAGAAGATCATCCGCGCCCTCGCCACGCCGGGGTTCCTCGACGAGGTCGCCGCGCGCCGGCCCGGCTTCTGGGATCGCTACACGCCGCCCAACGTCACCGACGAGGCGGGCGTCGATCTCGCCGAGCACGCGCTCGAGACGCGCCGCCCGGATCTCCTGTTCCTCCATATCTGGCAGACCGACGACCGCCAGCACGATTCGGCGCCGGGCTCCGCCCCGGCCCTCGCGGCGATCGAGAACGCCGATCGGCAGCTCGCGCGCCTGATCGCCGCCGCCGGGCGGGCCGGCATCGCCGCCCACACCGTGTTCGTCGTCGTGTCCGACCACGGCTTCGCCGCCGCCGATCGATCGTTCCGCCCGGGCGTGCTCCTGCGCGAGCGCGGGCTCCTCACGCTCGACGACCGGAACAAGGTGGTCGCGTGGCGGGCGCAGGTCGACGTGGAGGGGTTCACCTACGTCTACCTGCGCGATCCGAACGACGCCGAGGCGGCGCGCGCGGCGCGGGCCGCGTTCGAGGGGGCGACCGGCCCCGACCAGCCGATCGCGCGCATCTTCGACGCCGCGGAGATCCGCGCCCGCGGGGGCGACCCCAAGGCCATCTTCGGCCTCGACCCCGCGCCCGGCTGGCGGTTCCTCCCCGGCGCGGCCGGCCCCGTCACCGTCCTCGAGCCGCGGACGCTCGGCGTCCACGGCATGGACCCGGAGCGGCCCGAGATGCGCGCGTCGCTCCTCTTCTGGGGCGAGGGCATCGCCGCCGGACGCCGGCTCGACGGCGCGAGCCTCGTCGACGTCGCCGGGACGGTCGCCGACCTCCTCGGCATCCCGTTCCCGTCGGCGCAGGGACGGCGGCTCAGGGTACGGCCCTGACCAGCCTCGCCGGCGCCGCGGCGACCCGGCCGCGCATCGACGCGCGCGACCAGTGGACGACCATCTCGAGGACGAGCGCGAGGAAGACGCCGCCCGCCTGCGCCGCGGCGGCGAGCTGCACCAGCATGGGGAGGACGACGTCGCCGGGACCGAAGAACCGCTCGGCCAGGACGTCGCCGCCGAGCAGCGCCCAGGCCCCGTGGCTGCACACCAGCGCGGCGAAGATCCCGACGAGCGCCGCGCCCGCCGCGGTCCTCAGGCGGCTCCGCGGCGGCCGCCCCATGAACGTCCCCAGGACGAGGAGCGGGTGCACCGCCGTCGCGAGCACGCCGGCGGCGACGGCGTTGGCGGCGATGGCGTCGGGGCGACCCGCGACCACCGACGGCGTGAGCCCGCCGACCAGGACCACGAACGCGGACAGCACCACCGGCCCCGGAAGGACGCCCGCGCACAGCGCGCGCGCGTCCAGGAACACCGCGCCCCGGCGATGCGCCCACACGACGAACGCCAGCGTGGCGAGGGCGAGGCTCGCGAGCTCTAGACCGCGCTGGCGCTGGGTCGCGTCGGCGGCGCGGGCGCGGGCCGCGGCGAGCTGGGTCGCGAGAGCGTCGACGATGCCCCGCCGCATCGCATCGGCGATCCGCAGCCGGTCCGGCGCGGGGACGGCGAGCGCCTCGACGAGGGTGCGGCCGAGCGCGTGCCCGGGCGACGCCACGCCGAGCAGCGCCGCCGCGGTGGGGGCGAGATCGACCAGCGCGGCGTCGTCGATGCGCGCGCCCGGGCGGATCCCGGCGCCCGCCAGGACGAGCGGGACCGCCATCACCTCCGGCTCGACACCGCCGTGGCCGCCGGCATCGGTGTGGCCGTGGTCGGCGGTGACGAGGACCGCGTCCCGCTCGAGGTCGAGGGCGGCGACGATCTCGCCGAGGTCGCGGTCGGCCTGGGCGGCGGCGTCGCGATAGGCCCGCGAGGCGGCGCCGTGCGCGTGCCCCGCCTCGTCGGGGGCGTTGTGTACGACGACGAGGAAATCCACGCCGCGGGCGATCGCCGCCCGCGCGGCCGACACGGCGGTCCCGGGCCATGGGGCGAGGACCGCCTCGTCGGCGTCGGGGAACAGCTCCGGCACTGCCTCCGACAGCTGGCTCACGTAGGCGGAGCGCAGCCCGGCGGCGCGGACGCGCGCGAACAGGTTGTCGACGGCGACGCGGCCGGCGTAGTCGTTGGTGCGCACGCCGCTGTGGCGGGGCGGGACGCCGGTGAGGAGAGACACGTAGTTGGGCGAGGAGATCGACGGGAAATGGGTGTGGGCGACGGCGCTCGCCCCCCGCGCGCGCAGCGCCTCCAGCGCCGGCAGCCCCCGCGACGTGTCGGCGCGGAGGCCGTCGAGGACCACGAGCACGACCGTCCGCGCGGCGCGCCCCGGCGGCGGCACCAGCACGGGCGGCGCGTCGGCGAGCGGCGGATGCGCGTCGTTGAGCGACCGCAGGTGATCCGCCGCCCGGCGGGCGGACTGCACGCTCAGCCCCAGGGACGCCGCCGCCGCGAGGACGAGGGCGGCGGCGGTAGCGGCGGGGAGCTTCATGCTCCAGCGTTAGACCGGCAAGATCGCAGGCAAATGAACGGCGTGTGAAAAGATGAGGGCGCCGGCCTCACCCATTCCCCACGCGATCGTTGCTTGACCGAAACGGACGGCGAACAATGATTCCTGGGTGCGCGTCGTCGACATCACGGGCTTCTTCTCCAGCGCGTGCGGAGGCATCAAGACCTACTACCGCGAGAAGGCCGCGCGCCTGCCCGCCCTGGGCGTGGAGTGCCATTTCGTCGTGCCCGGCCGGCACAGCGGGCGCGAGCCGTTCGGCGGGGGCACGCTCCACCGCATCGCCGGCCCGCGCATGCCCGTCGATCACAACTACCACCTGTTCGGCGACTGGAGGGGGCTCGAGGACGCCATCGCGGCGATCGCCCCCGACGTCATCGAGATCGCCAGCCACGCCGTCCTGCCCTGGCTGGTGGAGCGAGCGCTGCGCCGCGCGGCCCGCCGCCCGACGCTGGTGGGCTTCTATCACGCCGACGTCCCCCACGCCTACGTCGAGCCGCACGTGCGCTTCCTGCCCGCGCCGCTGCGCCGGCGGGCGATCGCGGGGGCGTGGCGGTGGGTGCGCGCCCGCCATGCCCGCTATCGCCGCACGCTCGTCGCGTCGCGTCGCATCGCCGCCGATCTGGCCGCGCGCGGCGTGCCCGGCGTGACCTGGGTCGGGCTCGGCGTCGACGTCGACGCCTTCCGCCCCGAGGCCGGCTCGCCGGGCGCCGCGACCGTCGCCTACGTGGGCCGGCTCACCGGCGAGAAGGGCTTCGGCGTCCTCCTCGCGGCGTGGGACGAGATCGCGCACCGCACCGGCGCCGAGCTGGTGATCGCCGGGGCCGGCCCGCTCGAGCGCCGCATCCCCGTGCGACCAGACGTGCGGTTCCTCGGGTACGTCGGCGATCGCGCCGCGCTCGCCCGCATCCTCGCGTCGGCTGCGGTGGTCGTCGTGCCCGGCGCGTACGAGACGTTCTCGCTCGCCGCCGCCGAGGCGCTGGCCTGCGGCGCGCCCGTGGTGTGCGCCGACCGCGGCGCCGCCGCGGAGCTGGTCCAGGAATCGGGCGCCGGTCGCACGTTCGCCGCCGGCGATCCGCGCAGCCTCGCGGCGGCGATCGGCGACGTGATCGGGCGGGACCGCGCCGCCGCGGGCCGCGCCGGCCGCGCCCACATCCTCGCGAGCTTCACCTGGCCGGCGGTGTGCCGGCGCATCCTCGACGCCTACGCGTCCGCCTGACCGTGCCGCTCCTTTGCGCCCTCCACGACGTCGCCCCGCCCCACCTGCCGGCGATCCGCGCCCTGCGCGACCGCCTGCGCGCGCGCGGCGTCGCGGCGGCCACGCTGCTCGTGGTCCCGCGCTACCACGGCGAGGCGCTGGAGCGCTCGCCCGAGACCGTCGCCTGGCTGCGCGCCCAGGCGGCGGCCGGCGACGAGATCTGCCTCCACGGCTTCCACCACCGCGAGACCGCGCCGCTCGTCGGCTGGCTGGATCGCGCGCGCGCGGCGCTGTTCACCGCGGGCGAGGGCGAGTGCCTGGCCACACCCGCGTTCGCGCCGCTCCTCCGCGCCGGCCGCGCCCTCGTCGAGGATCTCGTCGGGACGGCCGTCCGCGGCTTCGTCGCGCCCGCCTGGCTGGAGCCGCGCGGGTTCGGCCGGCTCCTCGCCGCCGAGGGGTTCGGCTGGCACGAGACGCGCTGGGGGATCGAGCGCCTGTCGCCCCGGCGGCGCCACCTCGCGCCGGTCCTGTCCTTCGCCGCGCGCACGCGCGCGCGCCGGCGCACGTCGCTCGCCGCGGCGCGGCTGCTCCGGCCGCTCGTCGCGGCGGCGGGGACGGTCCGCCTCGCGCTCCACCCCGGCGATCTTGCGCACCCCGAGCTCGTCGCCTTCGCGGAGGAGACCGCGGCGGGGCGGCGCGCCGTCACGTGCTCGCGCTGGCTGGACGAAGAAGGCGCTGGAGCCTGATCCAGAACGCCGCCGCCACCGCGGTGGCGGCGATCGCGCGGGCCGCGGCGATCCCGATCAAGCCCCATAGCTGGAACAGGAGGACGTCGAGGACGACGGTGAGCCCGGCGTTGAGCACGCCCATCGCGGGGAGGATGCGGCTGTCCTTCACCGCGACCGTCGCGCGATAGAGGACCAGGAGCACGCCGAACGACGGCAGGGCGAGGAGGTAGTACGGGAACACGGCGACCATCTGGGCGACGCCGCCCGCGTCCATCTCGCCGCGACGGAACAGGAACCCGAGGAGCGGCGCGCGCGCGGCGTACAGGATCGCGCCGGCGGCGGCGAGGACCGGCACGACCGCCACGGCGGTCCGCCGCACCATCCGCCGCACCTCGGCCGCGTCGCCGCGCGCGGCGCGGTGGGACAGCTTGGACAGGAGCACCGACAGCAGCACCGCCTGGAGCAGCGACGTGGGGACGAACGCGACGTCGTTGGCATAGCGGAGGAGCGTGCCGGCGCCGACGATCGCGCTGAAGCTCGCCACGAGCTGGTCGACGACCGGATTCACGCGCGAGATGACGCTGCCCTTGATCTCGGCGGACAGGAGCCGCAGGAGCTCGCCGAACGGCGCGGACCGGTCGAAACCGAGCTGCAGCCTGACCCCGAGGCCCCAGTGCACCGTCGCGGCGACGATCGCCGTCGCGGCGAGCTCGCCGGCGAGCATCGCCACCGGGACCACGCCCACGCCGGCGTCGCGCGCGGACGCGATCGTCCCGAGCGTGACCGCCCAGCCTACTCCCGTCGCCCACGCCGGCACCTGGTAGCGCTCGGCGGCGTTGAGCACGGCCGAGAAGAACATGCGCACGGCGACGGCGACGACGTGGCCCGCGAACGGCACGAGCATGAGGGCCGCGAGCGACCTCGCCGGCCCGGCGTAACGGAGCGCGAAGACGCCCCAGGCGAGGAGCGCCGCCGCGACGGCGAGCGCGACGCCGGCGGCCAGCGTGTGGGCGAGGATCGACCCGAGGAAGCGCGGCACCGCGGCGGGGCGATGGAGCCTCATGTCGACGAGGATCGGGATCAGCGCCGAATCGTAGAACGCGGTGAACAGCACCGAGCCGGCGAGCGTGAACCACGCCCACGCGAACATGAGCACGTCGGTGTCGCGCGAGCGGCCGAACCAGTAGGCGAGGAGGAGCGGGAACAGCCCCTCCACGCCGCGGAGGACGATCTGCGCGGGGAGCAGGCCGAGGCTCTCGCGGAGGAGGCCGCGGCGCTCAGCCGCCGAGCTGGGGGTGGCCCGGCCGTCGGGCAAGGGTGTCCTCGTCGGAGCGCAACCGCCCGGCCAGCCACACCGCCCCGTTGCCGAGGAGCCAGCGGCGGAAATGCGGGAAGGCGGCGGCGACGCCGGCGGGGGCGCGCCGCGCGCGGCGCGCGCGCTCGATCGCGGCGGCGAACGTCGCCGCGAGCTTGGCCTCGACGGCGTGCGGCGCGCTGCGCTCGCGCTGGAGCATGGCGGCGCGCTGACCCACGCCGTGGCCGAGCTCGGGGCGCGCCAGGAGCTCGACGACGGCGCCGCCGAACGCGCGGTCGGCTTCGGCGCGCTCGGCCGCGGTGCGCCCGGGCGGAACGAGGATGCCGTTCACGCCGTCGCGAATCTGGTAGGACGCGCCCATGCCATCGGCAAACGCTACCACGGGCAGGCCGTTCCACAACGCCTCGCCCAGCACGTTGCCGTAGGTCTCGGTGAGCGACGCGTGCAGGAACGCGTCGGCGTGGCCGTACCAGTCGCGCATGCGCCACTGGGCCTGCTCCCCGGCGAAGCGCACGCTGTCCGCGACGCCGAGATCGGCGGCGAGGCGGCGCCACTCGCCCGCGGCGGGCCCGTCCCCGACGAGCGTGAGGGTCGCGTCGGGGCGACGCGGCAGCACGTGGCGGGCAAAGATCGCGAGGACCCGATCCTGCGACTTCTCGTGGACGAGACGGCCGGCGCACAGCAGCCGCGGTCCGCGTCGCGGCGGATAGGGATCCGCCCCCAGCGGGCGGTCGAAGATCTCCGGGGACACCGCGCGCGGGACGACGTGGATCGGCACGGTGACGCCGTGGAGGCGCCACGTGCGGGCGAGCCCGTCGCACAGGACGATCAGCGCGTCGCCGCCGTTGTACAGGCCCGTGTAGAGGCGCAGGTACGGCGGCTCGAGGAACAGGCGCGCGCCGGCGTGCACGAGCGGGTGCGACCACTCCGTGGGGAGGAGCGAATCGTACGCGGCCTCGAGGAGCGTGGTGTGCACGCTCAGGAGGGGAATGCCCTTCACCCGGCGCAGCCACACGCCCAGCTCGAGGAGGAGCGACGTCGTCTGGCCGAAGACGAGGTCGAAGCTCCAGCGGGCCGGATCGAACACCCAGCGCGCGAGCGGCAGCGGCATGTGCAGGCCGGGATACGAGCGCACCGGCACGCTGGGCAGGCAGATCGTGTCGGCGGCCACGTCGCCGGGCGCGGCGTCGGGATCGTGCGGGCCCACGATCGTGACGCGATGGCCGGCCCGCACGAGCGCCTGCTGCAGGAAGCGCGTCTGGAACACCGCGCCGTTCGCGTACGAGACGCGGACGAAGTCGCTCAGGATGGCGACGTGGAGGGGCCGGCCCCTCGGGCGCGCGAGCGCGGCCAGGGGGCTCTCCGCGTCGGCGTCGATGCGCGGGACGACTCGAGCAGGTCTGGGCGTCACCCGTGACGTTGTGGCGCGTCGAGGTGACGACCGCACGAAGCCTCGCTGACAATTCCGCGGACATCATGGAAAAGCGTGGCAAACGCGCCTGTGGGTTGGTAGAGCTGGCGCGTTGTCGGACACGATCCCGGCAGTCGTGCATTTCATATGGCTGGGCGCGTCGCTTCCGTGGCACGCCGCGATCGCGGCCATGACCGCGGCGCGACGCGGGGGCCTCCATCGCGTCACCTTGCACCACGACGGCGATCTCGCCGGTGACGCGTTCGCCGCGGTCGAGGCGGCCGGGATCGAAACGCGTCGCATCGATCCGCTCGGGCTGTGCGAGGCCGCGGCCGGACCGCGCCTCGCCGACGTCTACCGCCTGCTCGACGGCAAGCCGGCGGCGCGCTCCGACGTCCTGCGCGCGGCGATCCTCCTTCGCGACGGCGGCGTGTACCTCGACTGCGACACCATCACGGTGCGCCCGCTTCTGCCGCTGTGCGCGGCCGAGGCGTTCGCCGGGGAGGAGCGGATCGTGTTTCCGCCCGAGGTGATGCGATCGCGTCGCCCGGATGTGCTTCTCGGCGCCGCGGTTCGTCACGCGGTGCGGGACGTCCTTCGCCGCGTCCCCGGCGGCTGGCGCGCGTTCCGCCGCATCGAGGGCGCGTACCACCTCGCGGTGAACAACGCGATCCTCGCGGCGTCGCCCGGGCATCCGCTGATCGCGCGGCTGGTCGCGCACATCGTCGGGTTGCCGCGCGCGGCGCATGTCCGACCCTACGCCCTCGGACCGCACGCGCTCGCGGCGGCGATCGCCGGCGGCCCCGCCGCGGGCCTGGTCGTGCACCCCCCGGCCGTGTTCTACCCGCTCGGCCCGGAGATCGCCGAGCACTGGGTCCGGCCCGCCCCCGGTCCGCACGCGCTGCGGCTCCTCTTGCCGGAGACGCGGGTCGTCCACTGGTACGCCTCCACCCGCACCCGCCGCCGCGTGCGCACATGGACGCTCGCCGATCTGCCCGCCCTCGCCCGGAGCCAGCCCCTCGCGTGGCTGGCATGGCGCGCGCTGGCGCCCGACGAGTGGGAGCCCGCGTGACGCGCCTCGCAGCCTACCTCCGCGAGGATCGCGCGCGCGCCGCGATCCTCGTCGCGTTCGCCGTCGCGCAGCTCGCGCTCGTCGGCTGGGACCTCCCGTCGTCGTTCTCGTGGGAGAACGACGGCGTCGCCCCGCACGACATCCCCGTGGGCGTGGCCCAGAACCTCATCCCGGGCTCGTCCTTCCGCTATCCGCTGTTTCATCTCGCGCTGCTCGCGGCCCTATGCCTGCCGGTCCTCGCGCCAGCGGCGTTGCGCGCGCGCTCGTTCGCGCTCGACGATCTGCGCGCCGCCGTGCTGACGCCGGCGACCATGACCGCGTGCTCGATCGTCGCCAAGCTGGTGGCGGTGGCGATGGGGGTGATGGCCGTCGCTGCGCTGGGCCGCATCGCCGAGCGGCTGTTCTCGCGCCGCGCCGCCCTGTGGGCGATGTTCTTCGCGGCGACGAACGTCAGCGTCGCCTACTACGGCCGCACCTCGAACCTCGACGGGCCGGCGCTGTTCTGGACGGTGCTCGCGATCGAACGCCTCCTCGATGATCGAGACGGGCGCGGCGGGCCGCGCGACCTCGCGTGGGCGGCCGCGTTCGCCGCCGCGGCCGTGGCCACCAAGGACCAGGCCTACGCGTCGTTCCTGCTGGTCGTTCCGGCGGCGCTCCTCGTGCGCCGGCGGCGGGGCGTCGCCGCCGCGATCGGGGTCGGCGCGCTCGTCTACGCCGTGCTCGGCGGAGCGGCGCTCAACCCCACCGGCTTCGCCGCCCGCGTCGCCACGCTGATCGGACCGGCGAGCGAGGACTACCGCGCGTACGCGCCGAGCCTCGCCGGGCGTCTCGCGAACCTCGGCGATCTCGCGGCCGCCCAGGGGGCGATGTTCTGGAGCTGGCCCGTCGTGGCGCTCGCCGCCGCGGGGATCGCGCGCTCCGCGCGCAGCCTGCGGGCGTGCCTGCCGCTCCTCGCCGGGCTCGGCTCGGTGGTCGGCTTCGCGCTCGTCGTCGGGCGCTGCGAGCACCGCTTCGTCCTGCCGTTCGGCTTCTTCCTGTCGATCCACGCCGGCCGCGGGGCGGAGGCGCTGCTTCGCCCGCGCGTCCTGGCGGCCGCCGCCGGCGCGCTCGCCGCGGCCGGGCCGCTTGCCCTGGCGCTGACCCAGCTCGGCGACGCGCGCCGCGCCGTCGAGGCGTGGCTGGACCGCCTGCCGCGCGGCGCCGCGGTTGAGACCTATGGGTCCCTCGTCTTCCTTCCGCGCTTCCCGACCGACGTGCTCGCGGTCCGGCGCGTCGGCCCGGACCCGCCGGGCGAGCGCGACCCGCTCCCCGGCATGGCGGAGATCGTCGGATCCCCCGCCGACGCCCCCGCGCGCGCCCCGGACGCGATCGTCCTCACCGAGGGGTTCGTGGAGCCCTACCTGCGGCGCTCCGACGGCGCCGGGCGGATCCTCGCCCGCACCGCCGCGGCCGCGCAGGCGGACGTCCGCACGCGGGACTTCGTGACGCGGGCGATCGTGGGACGCGTGCCCGGTTACCGGCTCGCCCTCGTCGCCGGCCCTTCCCTGCCCGCGTGGGCGGCCGCGCTCGGCCTGCGCCCCGCCGCCATCCACCAGAGCACCGGGCAGATGGTGTGGGTGCTCGCGCGCGCGCGATGACGGCCTCCGCTTACGCGCGCTGGATCGATCGGCGCCGCCGCGGCGTGCTGGCCGCCTCCGCGCTCGTCGCCGTCGCCGCCGGCTGGCTCGCCGCGCGCCTCCCCCTGCGCGGCGACTTCGCCGAGCTCCTCCCCGAAGGATCTCCGTCGGTGCGCGCGCTCCGCGAGCTCGCCGCGCGCGTCCCCAGCTTCGGCACGATCCTGGTCGTGGCCGAAAGCGACGACGCGGCCCTGCGGACGCGCGCGGCGGAGGCGCTCGCCGCGCGCCTGGGCCGGCTCGACCCGGCCCTCGTGGCCACGGTGACGTGGGACGACCGCCCGGCGCGCGACTACTTCTGGCGCAACCGCTTCCTGTTCGCGTCGCTCGACGACCTGCGCGCCGCCCGCGACGCGCTCGACCGGCGCATCGTCCGCGCCAAGCTCGAGGCCAACCCGCTGTACGTCGACCTCGAGGACGCCCCACGCGACTCGCCCCACGACGAGACCGACGCGCTCCGCCGCAAGCTCGACGAGGCGCGCGCCGCGCGCGACGCGGCCGGCGCGTTCGTGTCGCGCGACGGCCGGATGCAGCTCGTGGTCGTCCGCACGACGTTCGATCCCAGCGAGGTGACGCCGGCGGAGCGCCTCGTCGCGGCGGTGCAGGCGTGCATCGCGGCGACGGCGGCGGAGCTCGGGCCGCGCGTGACGATCGGCGCCCAGGGCGACGTTTACACCGCGCTGGCGGAGCACCGCGCGCTGCTGCACGGCGTGCTCCAGTCGACGCTCCTCACCGTCTCCACGGTCGCGCTCGGGCTCGTCCTCTACTTCCGCACCGCGCGCGGCCTGGCGGCGCTCATGTGGGCGCTGGCGATCGGGACGCTGGCCACGTTCGCGGCGGCGCGCCTCACCATCGGCCGCCTGAACCTCGTCACCGGGTTCCTGTCGTCGATCGTCGTCGGCAACGGCATCAACTTCGGCATCGTGCTCCTGGCGCGGTTCCTCGAGGAGAAACGCGCGGGCCGGCGCGGCCCCGACGCGATCGCCGCCGCGATCGGCGGCACGCTCCGCGGCACCCTGGCGGCCGCGCTCACCGCGGCGGTCGCGTACGGCTCGCTCGCCGTCACCGACTTCAAGGGCTTCCGGCAGTTCGGCGTCATCGGCGGCACCGGGATGATCCTGTGCTGGATCGCCGCCTACACCGTCCTCCCCGCGGCGCTGGCCGTGCTCGAGCGGCGGGGGCTGCGCGCGCGCGCCGAGCCGGCCCTCGGGCGCTGGCTCGCGCGGCTCGTGCCGGATCGGCCCCGGGCGATGGCCGCGGCGGGGGCGGTCGTGGTCGCGGCCTCGGCCGCGGCCACCTTCGTGTACTTCGCCGGCGGTCCGTTCGAGCAGAGCCTGCGCAACCTCCTGTCGGACAACGCCGAGCTGCGCGAGGCGCGCGCGCGGCTGGCGCGCATCGACGCGGCGTTCTCCGGCGACGTGTCAGGCGGGTTCGTGATCGCGGCGCCGGATCGCGACGCGGCCCGGCGCGCCGTCGCGACCATGCGCGGCGGCGACGCGGCCCGGCCCGATCGGGCCAAGCTCTTCGGCAGCATCCAGACGCTCGACGACGCGCTCCCCCGCGACCAGGAGGACAAGCTCGCCGTCCTCGCCGACATCCGCGCCAAGATCGACCGCGCCGCCGTCGCCGACGTCGACGACCTCCGCCCGCCGGACGGGCTGCGCGCCCTCGGCGACGCCGACGTCCCCGACGTCCTCGCCTGGCGCTTCACCGAGAAGGACGGGACGCGCGGGCGGCTCGTGCTCGCCGACACGTCGCGGAACTACGACACGTGGAAGATCCCCGATCTCATCCGCTTCGTGGCGGCGGTGCGGGGCCTCGATCTCGGCAACGGCGTGGCGCTGGGGGGCGGGATGTTCGTGTTCGCCGACGTCCTGCGCTCGATGGAGAGCGACGGGCCGAAGGCCACCGTCGCCGCGTTCCTCGGCGCGACGCTCGTGACGGCGATCGTGGTGGGTCCTGGGGCGCCCGGGCTCATCACGCTCGCGTGCTGCGTCGCCGGGACGCTGCTCATGCTCGCCTGCGCATGGCTGGTCGGGCTGCGCGTCAACTTCCTCGATTTCGTCGCGCTGCCGATCACCATCGGGATCGGCATCGACTACTCGGCGAACATCGTCGCCCGCGCGCGCGCCGCGGCCGAGGCGCCGCGCCGCCTGCTGGCGACGATCGGCGGCGCGGTCGCGATGTGCTCGTTCACGACCGTGGTCGGCTACGCGTCGCTGCTCCTGTCGGCCAACCGCGGGATCCGCTCGTTCGGCTGGGCCGCCACCCTCGGGGAGGTGACGAGCCTCCTTTGCGCCGTGGCGCTCGCGCCGGCGCTCGTCGCCCTGGCGCGGCGATCGTGAAGACCGTGTCCGGTTCCTGGGCCCCCCAAACGTCCTCCGTATGTCTATGCTCTAACGGACCGAACCGCGGAGAATTTGAACATGGCGAAATTCATGTACATCTTTCGTGGCGGCGGCGTCACCGCCGGCCTGTCGCCGACGGACATGCAGGCGCACCTGAACAAGTGGTACGCGTGGGCCGAAGCGCTCGCCAAGGCGGGCCGCCACCAGGGCGGGCAGCCGCTCGAGAACGGGGGCAAGACGGTTCGCGGCTACGATCGCGTGGTCACCGACGGCCCGTTCGCGGAGTCCAAGGATCTGGTGACGGGAAGTCTGGTCCTCGAGGCGGCATCCCTCGAGGAGGCGACCGAGCTGGCGCGCGACTGTCCGGTCTTCGAGTTCGGCGGCTCCGTCGAGGTCCGGCCCATCCTCCTCGCGCACAACGAGTGACGCGGCATGCCTGACGCGGGCGCGACCCGGCTGGTCGAGGACCTGTTTCGCCGAGAGTCCGCGCACCTCGTCGCCGCGCTGACTCGCCTCCTCGGCCCCTCGAACCTGTCGCTCGCGGAGGACGTCGTCCACGATGCCCTCATGAGCGCGATGCAGGCCTGGCGCTTCGACGTCCCGCGCGATCCCAAGGCATGGATCCTCCGCGCCGCCAAGAACCGCGCGATCGACGTCATCCGGCGCGACCGCCGCCTCACGTCGCTCTCGCCCGAGCTCGAGTCCGAGTGGACGCTCGCGGGGACGGTCGCATCGGCGCTGTCCCCGGCGAACGATGCCGCCAATCAGCTCGCGATGATGTTCTCGATCTGCGACGAGGGGCTGGCGCCGGAGACGCACGTGACGTTGATCCTGCGACTGCTCTGCGGCCTGTCCCCGGCGGAGATCGCGCGGGCCTTCCTCGTGGACGTCCAGACCATCGACCGGCGCCTGCATCGCGGACGGGCGCGGCTGCGCGAGCTGGGTCGCATATACGAGGTGAGCGAGCCGCAGGACGCCCTTTTGCGACAGCCCTCGGTGCTCCACGCCCTGTACCTCCTGTTCAGCGAGGGCTACCACGGCAGCGACGCACAGGAGCCGCTCCACCCGGCCATGTGCGCCGACGCGATCCGGCTGGCGGAGCTTCTGCTCGAATCGCGCGCCACCGGCCACGTCGAGGTGCACGCGCTGGCGGCGCTGTTCTGCTTCGACGCCGCGCGGCTCGCGACGCGCCTCGACGAGGAGGGCGTGTTCGTTCCCCTCGCGGACCAGGACCGAACGCGCTGGGATCGCTCGCTGATCGAGCGCGGCGTGGTCCACCTCGCGCAAGCATCGACGGGGAGCCGGATGACGCGGTGGCACCTCGAGGCGGGCATCGCCTGCGAGCATTCGATTGCGCCGTCGGTGCAAGCGACGGATTGGCGGCGCATCGTCGAGCTCTACGACGCGCTCCTCGCGCTCACGCCGGGTCCGATCGTCGCCCTGAACCGCGCGCTCGCCGTGGCGGAGCTGCGCGGGCCCGACGCCGGCCGCGATGCGCTGCTGGCCGTCGCCGAGGACGAGAAGCTGTCCCGCTACCCCTTCTTCTGGGCCGCGCTCGCGGACATCGAGCGGCGCGCCGGCCGCCACGCCGCGGCGCGGCCGCTGTTCGAGCGCGCGATCGCGCTCGCGCGGAGCCGGGCGGAACGCCTCGCGTTCGAGAGAAAGCTCGAGATCCTCGCAACATGAGCCGGGGCGACCGGCGTGTCCGGTTCGCCGGGTCTCCGTTCGTCCTCGAAGCAGGAGGACATCACATCATGCGAAGAATCATCGAATCCACCCTCGTATCGCTCGACGGCGTCATCGCGGACCCGCAACTCTGGGCGATGGAGTACTTCGACCAGGAGGCGCAGGAGGAGGCACTGGAGGTGCTCCTGGCGAGCGACGCGATGCTCATGGGTAGGCGGACGTACGAGATCTTTGCGCGGCTCTGGCCCGCTCGGAGCGGCGCCTACCCCGACAGGATCAACGCCATGCCGAAGTACGTCTTCTCGTCGACGCTGCAGCGTGCAGAGTGGAACAATTCCACGATCGTCCGCGGCGATGTCGCCGCCGAGGTGGCCACGCTCAAGCAGCAGGGCGGTCGCGACCTCGTCCTCTATGGCCACACCCGTCTCGGCCAGACGTTGCTGGACCACGGGCTCCTGGACGAGCTCCGGTTTGCCGTCCATCCCGTCGTCGTGGGTCGCGGCCAGCTGCTCTTCCGGGAGGGGCTGGCGGCCAAGCTGAAGCTCGTGGCCGCCACGACGCGGAAGACCGGCGTCGTGGTGCTCTCCTACCAGCCGACGGCGACCTGACGGCTCAGCCGAACACCGTGTCCGGGTCTCGCCTCACGATCTCGTCCAGCAGGCGCTCCCGCTCCGCCACCATCGCGGCCATCGCGGCTCGCACCACGTCGAAGTGCTCCTCCAGCTCGTCGAGGAGGAGGTCGATCGGGACCGCGAGCGCCCGCGTGGCATCCACCGCGTGGGCGCGCCAGGGGAGCGACGGTTCCCCGAGCGCCGCGGCCCCCGCGACCATGTCGCCGGGACCGAAGCGGCCGCGCACCCGCGGATCCTCGCGCGAGGCCTCGACGAGCCCGTCGGCCACGATGAACAGGCGATCGCGCGCCACGCCGGGGCGGAGCATCTCTTCCCCCGGGGCGAAGGCGACCTCGTCGGCGGCGGCGGCGAGGTTGGTGAGCGTCTGGACGTCCGCCTCGCGCAGAAGCGCGACGTCGCTCACCACCAGCAGGCGCTCGACGAGATCGAGCGGTCCGGCGGGGAGCGGCAGCGACGGATCGGCGGCGGGCGCGGGGAACGCCGCGTCGCCGAGACGCGCGTAGAGGCCGGCGGTCCCGCGGGCGGTGTTCTCGACGATCATCCGGGCGAGGTCGAAGCTGTCCTCGATGAGCTCGAGCCAGGCGCCGCCGGGGATGGTGACGAGCTCGAGGTCGGTGAGCGCCGTCGCGGTGCGGTTTCGCGGGCGCTCGAGCAGCACGTCGTTGCCGCCCAGCACCCACCGCCCGTCGAGCGTCCAGGCGGGCGAGCCCTCGCGCGCCAGCCGCACCGCCCCCCGGCTCATGAAGTAGAGCGTGTCGCCAGGGTCGCCCTCGTCGTACAGCCGGTCGCCGGCGCGCACGCGCCGCTCGTCGAACAGCGTGGCCAACCGATCGAGCACCCAGCGCTGCATGCCCCGCGTGTCGTGGGCGAACGCGGTGAACGCCAGCTCGCGC
>DATFWE010000066.1:0-56456 GCA_035259575.1 Haliangiales bacterium | reverse complement strand
CGGCGTTGCGCAGCAGGTTGTCGACGGCGCGCGCCACCGACTCGGCGTCGGCGGAGGCGGTGCCCTCGCCCTCGACGCGCACGTCGACCCGCCTGGCCGCCGCCCACGGCGACAGCGCCTCGGCGCGCGAGCGGACGAGCGCGCCCAGCTCGATCGGCGTGCGCGGGCCCATCTTCTGTCCGGCGACGAGGAGGAGGTCGCCGACCAGCCGGTCCAGGCGGGCGATCTCGCCCGAGGCCGTGGCGATCGCGCTCCGCGCCGCGTCGGGGAGCGCCGGCGAGGCGGCGGTGAGGTCGAGGCGCAGCTTGATCGACGCGAGCGGGTTGCGCACCTCGTGGGCCACGCCGGCGGCGACGCGTCCCAGCGCCGCCAGGCGCTCCTTCTGCGCCAGCTGGCGCAAGAGGCGCTCGGTGGCCTCGCGCGACGTCTGCAGATCCGCGGCCAGGCGGCGGATGCCGTCGGCGATCCCGGTGAGCTCGGCGATCGAGGGGTCGGGCACCTTGGTGGCGAGATCGCGGCCGAGCGCCACCAGCGTGCGGTGCAGCGCGACGGCGCTGCGCCGGAACGAGATCGCCCCCCACACCATCGTGGCGACGAGGAGGACCGTCGCCGCGGCCAGCGCGGTGATCGCCGTGCGCAGCGGGCCGAGGTAGGTCGCCGGCGGGACGAGGTACGCCGTCCACGCCAGGCCCCCGCTCGTCGCCTGCTTGGCGCCCATCACCAGCGACGCGCTTCCGAAGTCGGTCTCGGTCACCGCCGTTTCCCCGGTGCGCGCGGCGGCGTCCAGGGTCCGGCGCAGCGGCGCGCGCCACTTGACGGGGACGCCGGCGACGCGCTCCGCCTCCTCAGGCGCGCGCACCCACCCGCCGCGCAGGCCGACGTGCGACGTCGCGGGGGGCAGCGCCAGCGCGTCGGCCGACGGCTCCATCCGCGCCAGGCGGTCGACCTCCTCGACGACGCCCTCGCGTGCGCGCTCGAGCCGGAGCGTCCGCGACATCGCGGACAGGGCACGAATCAGCGCCACCAGCGACAGAGCCGCGGTCAGGACGCCCAGCAGGATGATGATCGAAAGCCGCTGGCGTATGGCCCTTCTTGCCACGGAGCATTTTCGCTTGCAAGCCGAGGGCCTGGCGCGTCCCCTGCGGATTCGCGGCGCGTCGCGCGGGCGGGTGTTCGGAAACCCGACACGTGTATGGCGGCGATACAGAGGGGGAGCGCCGGAACCCCGCGTCATCCGTCGCGCGGACCTGGCCCGGGCCTTGCTCCGGAAGGCCGAAACGTCATGAAACACCCCCGTCGTCTATTGCTGCTGGTTGCGGTCGGCGCGGCCGTCGTCGTCGCCGCGATCGCGCTCGTGCGGAACCGTTCGTCCGGCGCGAGCGCGGCCGAGAAGGGGCGCGACGCGGCCGCCGCGCGGGTGGTGCCGGTCGCGCTCGCCGCAGCCGAGCAGCGCGACGTCCCCATCTGGCTCGACGGCCTGGGCACCGTCGCGGCGTGGCAGCAGGTCACGGTGCGCACGCAGGTCGACGGACGCCTCGAGAAGGTCGCGTTCCAGGAGGGGCAGCCCGTCCATCGCGGCGACGTCCTCGCGCTCATCGATCCCCGGCCGTTCGCCGTCCAGCTCCACCAGGCCGAGGGCGCGCTCGCGCGCGATCGCGCCCAGCTCAAGAACGCGCAGATCAACCTCGAGCGCTACCGCAAGCTGGTGGAGCAGAAGCTCGTCGCGCCGCAGCAAGTCGACGACCAGGCCGCGCTCGTCGGGCAGAGCGAGGGCGCGATCCAGGTCGACCTCGCCGCGTTGGAGAACGCGCGGCTGAACCTCGACTACGCCCAGATCAAGGCCCCCATCGACGGGATCGTGGGCGTTCGCCTGGTGGACGCGGGGAATATCGTTCGTCCCGGGGACGCCGGCGGCATCGTCGTCATCACCCAGCTCGACCCCGCCGCGGTGCTGTTCACCCTCCCCGAGGACGAGCTCGCGCGCGTGACGGCGGCGCAGCGCCGCGGCGACGCGACCATCGAGGCGTGGAGCCGCGACGGTCTCACGCGCCTGGGCCAGGGGAATTTGACCGTCGTCGACAACCAGATCAACCAGGCGACGGCGACGCTGCGCCTCAAGGCGCGGGTGCCCAACCCCGACGGGCTCCTGTGGCCCAACCAGTTCGTCAAGGCGCGCCTGCTGGTGGACGTGGCCAAGGGCGCGCTGGTGGTGCCGGCCGCGGCGATCCAGCGCGGTCCGCAGGGGACGTTCGTCTACGTCGTGGGCGCCGACGACACCGCGGCGGTCAAGCCGGTCGTCGTGACGACGACGACCGGCGACGTCGCCATCCTCAAGGGCGGCGTGGCCGTCGGCGATCGCGTCGTCGTCGAGGGGCAGACCCAGCTTCGCCCCGGCACCAAGGTGTCCTCGCGCTCCGGCGCGGTCGCGAAGGACGCGAAGGACGCGGGCGGCGAGAAGCCGAAGAAGTGAGCGAGCGAGCGACGGCGAGGACGCGGGCGCCCCTGGAGCGAGGTGCAGCCGCCAAGGGAGCGAGCCCGGGGGAGGTGGCGCGCGACTTCGAGCGAGGCGCAGCCGAGCGAGGTGGAGCGCCGACCCCGGGCGAGCGACCGCTGGTAAGACCTGGCGCCCCGAGCCGTCGCGAGCGAGCGGTGCAACCATGAGCATCTCCGAGCCGTTCATCCGGCGTCCGGTCGCGACGACCCTGCTCATGATCGGCGTGGCGCTCGCCGGCGCCATCGGCTACCGCCAGCTGCCGGTGGCGGCGCTGCCCCAGGTCGACTATCCGACGATCGTGGTGTCCACGACGCTCCCCGGCGCCAGCGCCCAGACGATGGCGGAGGCGGTCACGACGCCGCTCGAGCGCCAGTTCGGCCAGATGCCGTCGCTGAGCCAGATGACGTCGGTGTCGAGCTTCGCGACGTCGCAGATCACGCTCCAGTTCACCCTCGACCGCAACATCGACGCCGCCGAGCAGGACGTGCAGGCAGCGATCAACGCCGGCGCGAACCTTTTGCCCGCCACGCTGCCGGCGCCCCCGACCTATTCCAAGTCGAACCCGGCCGACACGCCGGTGCTCACGCTCGCGGTCAGCTCGGACATCCTCCCGCTCAGCGACGTCGACGACTATGCCGATTCCGTCCTCGCGCAGAAGATCTCCCAGGTCTCGGGCGTCGGCCTGGTGAGCCTCAACGGCGGGCAGAAGCCGGCGGTGCGTGTCCAGGTCGACCCGCTCGCGCTCGCCGGCGCCGCCCTCACCCTCGAAGACGTGCGCGCGGCGCTCGTCGCCGCCAACGTCAACCAGCCCAAGGGGAACCTCGACGGGCCGCGGCAGGACTACATCCTCGCCACGAACGATCAGGTCGACCGCGCCGCCGGGTTCCGCCCGCTCGTCCTCGCCTACAAGGACGGCTCGCCCCTCCGCCTCGACGACGTGTCCGACGTCGTCGACGGTGTCGAGAACGCGCAGCTCGCCGGCTGGGCCGGGCAGAAGCGCGCCATCATCGTCAACGTCCAGCGCCAGCCGGGCGCGAACATCATCCAGGTCACCGACGGCGTGAAGGCGCTCCTGCCCCAGCTGGCGGCGTCGATGCCGCAAGGGATCGACGTGACGATCCTCAGCGACCGCACCGAGACGGTGCGCGCGTCGGTGCGCGACGTGCAGCTCACGCTGCTCCTCACCGTCGCGCTCGTCGTGCTCGTCATCTACGTGTTCCTGCGCAGCCTGCGCGCGACAATCATCCCCGGGGTCGCGGTGCCGCTGTCGATCATCGCGACGTTCGGGGTCATGCAGCTCGCCGGCTACAGCCTCAACAACCTGTCGCTGATGGCGCTCACCATCTCGACCGGGTTCGTCGTCGACGACGCGATCGTCATGATCGAGAACATCTCCCGCTTCATCGAGGCGGGGCAGAGGCCGTTCGCCGCCGCGCTCGCCGGCGCCAAGCAGATCGGGTTCACCATCGTCTCGCTGACGGTGTCGCTGGTCGCCGTCCTGATCCCGCTCCTGTTCATGGGCGGGCTGATGGGGCGCCTGTTCCGCGAGTTCGCCGTGACGCTCGCCATCGCCATCGCCGTGTCGGCGGTGCTGTCGCTCACCCTCACCGCCATGATGTGCGCGTGGCTGCTCAAGCCGCACGGGGAGGAGCGGCCGGGCCGCCTGGCCGTCGCCTTCGAGCGCGGGTTCGACGCCATGGCGCGCTTCTACGATCGCACCCTCCGGTGGGTGCTGGACCGTCGCCGGACGACGCTGATCGCGACGATCGCGACCGTCGCGTTCACCGTCCTCCTCGCGTTCGTCGTCCCCAAGGGATTCTTCCCGGTGGAGGATACCGGGCTCCTCATCGGCGTGTCGGAGGCGGCGCCCGACGTATCGTTCGCGCGCATGATGGAGCGGCAGCAGGCGCTCGCCGACGTGGTCCTCGCCGATCCGGACGTCGCCGCGGTGGCGTCGTTCATCGGCGCCGACGGCACGAACGCCACCACGAACAGCGGGCGGCTCAACATCTCGCTCAAGCCGCGCGAGGGCCGCCGCGCCGACGCAACGACCATCATCCGCCGCCTCGGCCCGCGCGTGGCGGCGGTCGAGGGCATCACGCTCTACCTGCAGCCGGTGCAGGACCTCCAGATCGACAACCGCCTGTCGCGCACCCAGTACCAGTACACGCTCGAGGACGCCGACCCGGCCGAGCTCGCGATCTGGGGGCCCAAGGTGCTCGCCAAGCTGCGCACGCTCCCCGAGCTCGTCGACGTGGCCTCCGACCAGCAGACCGCGGGCCTCGCCCTCCAGCTCACGATCGATCGCGACACCGCCGGGCGCCTCGGCGTCACGCCCCAGGCCATCGACGACACGCTCTACGACGCGTTCGGCCAGCGCATCGTGTCGACGATCTTCACTCAGCTGAACCTCTATCGCGTGATCCTCGAGGTGCGCCCCGAAGACCAGCAAAACCCCGGCGCGCTCGACCGCATCTACGTGCGCTCCACGGGCGGGGGCGCGGTGCCGCTCGGCGCGTTCGCCGACTACGAGACCCGCCCCAGCCCCCTGTCGATCAGCCACCAGGGGCAGTTCCCGGCCGCGACGCTGTCGTTCAACGTCGCCCCCGGCGTGTCGCTGGGCAAGGCGGTCGACGCGATCCACGCCGCCGAGGCGGAGATCGGCATGCCGCCGAGCGTGCGCGCCGACTTCCAGGGGTCGGCGCGGGCGTTCCGCGAGGCGCTCGCGTCGGAGCCCATCCTGCTCCTGGCCGCGCTGCTCACCGTCTACATCGTCCTGGGGATGCTGTACGAGAGCTACATTCACCCCGTGACGATCCTGTCGACGCTGCCGTCGGCGGGCGTAGGCGCGCTGCTCGCGCTCGTCCTCACCGGCGGCGAGCTCGACATCATCGCCCTCATCGGCATCATCCTCCTCGTCGGCATCGTCAAGAAGAACGCGATCATGATGATCGACTTCGCGCTCGAGGCCGAGCGCGACCAGGGGCTCCGCCCCGCCGAGGCGATCTACCAGGCGTGCAAGCTGCGCTTCCGGCCGATCATGATGACGACGATGGCGGCGCTCCTGGGCGCGCTGCCGCTCGCGCTCGGCGCGGGCACGGGCAGTGAGCTGCGCCGCCCGCTCGGCATCACCATCGTCGGCGGTCTGCTCCTGTCGCAGATCCTGACGCTCTACACCACGCCGGTCATCTACCTCTACATGGAGCGTTTGCGCGCGTGGTTCGTGCGCGGCAAGCCCGCGCCGGCGGCGGCGGAGGGCGGGACGTGAACCTGTCGGCGCCGTTCATCCGGCGGCCGATCGCGACGTCGCTCCTGGCCGCGGGGTTCCTCGTCGCCGGCGCCGCCGCGTTCACCCAGCTGCCCGTGTCGCCGCTGCCGAAGACGGACTTTCCCACCATCAACGTGTCGGCGGGACTGCCCGGCGCGAGCCCGGAGACGATGGCGTCGGCGGTGGCCACGCCGCTCGAGCGGCGCTTCGGGCGCATCGCGGGCCTCACCGAGATGACGTCGACCAGCACGCTCGGGACGACGTCGATCACCCTCCAGTTCGATCTCGACCGCGACGTCGAGTCGGCGGCGCGGGACGTCCAGGCGGCGATCAACGCCGCCGGCGGCGAGCTGCCGCCGAGCCTGCCCACCCGGCCGAACTATCGCAAGGTCAATCCGGCCGACGCGCCGGTGCTGATCGTGTCGCTCAAGTCCAAGACCCTGCCGCTGGCGCAGGTGTTCGACACCGCCAACACCGTCCTGGCGCAGAAGATCGCCCAGGTGGAGGGGGTGGGGCAGGTGTTCGTGGGCGGCGGGCAGCAGCCCGCGGTGCGCGTGCAGGCCGATCCGCAGGTGCTCGCCGGCGCGAACCTCAGCCTCGACGACATCCGCACCGCGCTGACCGCGCTGACCACCGTGCGGCCCAAGGGCGGCGTGGCGGGGCCGGACCAGGCGCAGGCGATCGGCGCGAACGACCAGCTCCTGGGCGCGGCGGCGTGGCAGGACGCGATCATCACCTACCGGGGCGGCGCGGCGGTGCGCCTGCGCGACGTGGCGCGCGTCGTCGACGGCGTCGAGAACGAGCGCGTCGCCGGCTGGTCGAACGGCGAGCGCACGGTGCTGCTCATCATCCGCCGCCAGCCCGACGCGAACATCCTCGAGGTCATCGCCCGCGTCAAGGCGCTCCTTCCCGTCCTGGCGAGCTCGATCTCCCCGGCGATCGACGTGGAGGTGGCCCTGGACCGCGCCCAGACCATCCGCGCGTCCGTGTCCGACGTCGAGCGGTCGCTGATGGTGAGCGTCGGCCTGGTGGTGCTGGTGGTGTTCCTGTTCCTCCGCAGCGGCAGGGCCACCGTCATCCCCAGTGTGGCGGTGCCGCTGTCGCTGGTGACCACGTTCGCGGCGATGTATCTGTGCGGCTACTCGCTCGACAACCTGTCGCTCATGGCGCTCACGATCTCCACCGGCTTCGTCGTCGACGACGCGATCGTGGTCACCGAGAACGTCACGCGCCTGGTCGAGAGCGGCACACCGCCCCTGCAGGCGGCGCTGCGCGGCGCGAAGCAGATCGGATTCACGATCCTCAGCATCACGGTGTCGCTCCTGGCTGTGTTCATCCCGATCCTGCTCATGGGCGGGATTATGGGCCGGCTGTTCCGCGAGTTCGCGGTGACGCTGGCCGTGGCCATCGCCATCTCGGCGATGGTGTCGCTGACGATCACGCCGACGATGTGCTCTCGCCTTCTCCGCTCGAAGGCGGAGCGCCCGGAGGGCCGCCTGGGGCGCGCCCTCGAGCGCGGGTTCGACGCGCTGGCGCGGGGGTACGGCCGGGCGCTGAAGCTCGTCCTCCGGCATCGCGTCGCCGTCGGCGCCCTCACCCTGCTCACGGTGGCGGTGTCGGTCGCGCTCTACGCGACGGTGCCCAAGGGGCTGTTCCCGCAGCAGGACACGGGGATGCTGAGCGGGTTCAGCGACGCGCCGCAGGACATCTCGTTCCCCGCGATGCGCGCGCGCCAGGAGCAGGTGAACGCGATCGTCGGGGCCGATCCCGACGTGGATCATGTCGTTTCGTTCACCGGCGGGCAGGGGGTGACCAACACCGGGACGGTGTTCATCGCGCTCAAGCCCAAGCCGCTGCGCAAGACCAGCGCCGACCAGATCATCGCCCGCCTGCGCCCCAAGCTGAACGCGATCCCCGGCATCAACCTCTACCTCCAGTCGGTCCAGGACGTGCGCATCGGCGGGCGGCTGGCGCGCACGCAGTACCAGTATTCGCTCCAGGACGCGAACCTGGACGAGCTCCTGACGTGGGCGCCGAAGGTGCTCGCGAAGCTGAGGACGCTCCCCGAGCTGCGCGACGTGGCGACCGACCAGCAGTCGGCGGGCCTGATGCTCAAGGTGAACATCGACCGCGACACCGCGGCGCGCCTCGGCGTCACGCCGCGCGACATCGACAACACGCTCTACGACGCGTTCGGCCAGCGGCAGGTGGCGACGACGTTCACCCAGCTCAACCAGTATCGCGTGGTGCTGGAGATGAAACCGGAGCTCGCCGGGGGGCCGGAGGCACTGAGCCGGCTCTACGTGCGCCCGCCCGGCGGCAGCCCGGTGCCGCTCGCCGCGCTGGCGAGCGTCGCGCCGGCGGCGTCGGGGCTCTCGGTCACGCACCAGGGGCAGTTTCCGGTGGTGACGCTGTCGTTCAACGCGCCGCCGGACGTGGCGCTGAGCCAGGCGGTCGACGCCGTGCACCGCGCCGAGGCCGAGATCGGGCTGCCCGCCAGCGTCCACGCCGAGTTCTCTGGCACGGCGATGGCGTTCCGCGATTCACTGGCGACGATGCCGTGGCTCATCCTGACGGCGCTCCTCGCCGTCTACATCGTGCTGGGGATGCTGTACGAGAGCTTCATCCACCCCATCACGATCCTGTCGACGATCCCGTCCGCGGGCGTGGGGGCGTTGCTCGCGCTGTTCCTGTTCCACACCGAGCTGTCGTTGATCGCGCTGGTGGGCATCATCCTCCTCATCGGCATCGTCAAGAAGAACGCGATCATGATGATCGACTTCGCGATCGCCGCCAGGCGCGAGGAGGGGCTGTCGCCCACGGACGCGATCTTCAAGGCGGCGACGCTGCGTTTCCGCCCGATCATGATGACCACGATGGCGGCGCTGCTGGGCGCGCTGCCGCTGGCGTTCGGTCAGGGCACAGGCAGCGAGCTGCGCCGGCCGCTGGGCATCGCGATCGTCGGGGGTCTGCTGCTGTCGCAGCTCTTGACGCTGTTCACGACGCCGGTGGTCTACCTGGCGCTCGACCGGTTCGTGAAGCGGCGCGCGCCGGCTCCGGACGCGGTGGCCGCGGAGCCGGCGCTGTAGGTCGCCCGCGTGTGAAAGGGTCCGCCCCCCCCGCCTCACCCCTCGATAGAGAAACAACGAGAGAGAGAGAGAGAGCGCGCGCGAGAGGGAGACGGGCGAGACGATTCGGCACTCTGGGTGGGCCCGGGGGGTGGTTTTCAAAATCTGGCAGTAGCAGCAACCTGTGGGCGGTGTGGACGGGCGGCGAACCGACGGTGACGATGCGCAGCCGGGGGCCGCGTCGTCGCGGGCCGTCCAAGCGGCTGTGGGCGGCCCTCCCGATCGCACCGTCGGCAACGAGTCGGGCCGGCCACAGCCGCGTCACTGTCCATGCGATTCTTCTTGACGCCTTCGTGGTGTTGCACAAATCTGCCTGAGCAAGAATGAGACGACGCGCCCACCGACAGCTCGCGCTTCCGAGACCCCCGACCTGGGGCGGACCGCGCGAGAACTCCGGCCGAAAGCCGACGGGCCAGTTCGGCTACGACCACCGCGGCCGACCCCAGCCGGGCGTCAGCCACCGCCTTCGGCCCGAGCTCAACCCGCGCCACCCGCTCCACGTCACGCTCCGCGCCGTCAACGGTTCGCCCAGCATGCGCAATCTTGCGGTCGCCCGCGAAATTGGCAAGCTGCTCAAGCGGCGCGCGCGCCATGAGCTGCCCTGCCGCGTGGTCCACTTCACCATCCAGAAGGACCACATCCACATGATCGTCGAGGCCGAGGAGCGCACGGCGCTCTCGCGCGGCATCCAGGGGCTGGCGTCGGGCATCGCCCGCGTCGTCAACCGCACGACGGGTTGCGCGGGCCAGCTCTGGCGCGATCGCTACCACGCGCGGCCGCTCAGGACGCCCACGCAGGTCCGCAATTGTTTGATCTACGTTCTCCGGAACGGCGTCAAGCACGGATCGACCGCGTTCGCGGTCGATCCGTGCTCTTCCGCCGCATGGTTCGATGGCTTCGACGGCCAGCCGCCAGCACGCACCGACTGGGCGCCGGTCGTGCCCCCAAGGACCTGGCTTCTCGCAACCGGATGGCGGGCGCGCGGCGGCGGGGAGATTCGGGCCGGCGAGGCGCCCGCGCCCGTCCATGACGGCCCCACGGGCGCAAGCGCGGGCACGCGAAGGGCGGTGAATCAGGAGCCCGCCCGCAGCCGCGGCAGCGCCGGGTGGCCCGGGGCGTAGAGCGCAAGTATCTCGGCGATCTCGGCCAGGTGACCGCGGTCGTGGTCGACCATCATCCGCGGGACGTCGCCGAGCGTGAGGGGGCCGACGCCTTCCTGCACGCCGGCGCGCTCCAGGTCCGCGGGGGCGAGGCCCGCGAGAAGGACCAGGTTGGCCGCGCGCGCCTCGGCGAAGCGGAGCAACCCCTCGCGCGGGTCGAGCTCGAGGTAGCGGCGCTCCTGCGCGACGCGATCCCCCTCGAAGTCGGGCAGGGCGGGGGACGTCTCGGCAAGCAGGCGGCGCAGGCGCTCGCCGTAGCCCTCGCGCTCGAGGTCGGCGAGGTGCCAGATCTGCTCGACGAGGGCGAAGCCGCCCGACGGGAGCCGTCGCCGGAGGACGGCATCCGCGACGCCGGTGAAGGCGTCGAAGACGAGGAGCGGCGTGCGCTCGAGGGAAGCGAGCAGGCCGGCGAGCGGCATGGCGGAAGTATATGCGCGCGGTCGCCGCCGGACGCGCGGACGATCACGCGAGATCGGCCACGTCCACGTCGCCGTCGCCGACAACGATCACGGGGCGACCACGACGACGACAACGACAACGGGGAGGTTCTAGGTGATCCGCGGAGCCCGATGCCGGTCGATCCACCACCCCCACGGCACGAACAGGTAGCCGACGAACCCGGCGATCTCGATCGCGGCCACGCTGGGCGGCGGCGGACCGAACGCTGACGCGACGTACAGCACCCCGAGCACGCCGACCAGCGCCCAGAACGCAAACGTCCCGACGCGGTCCTTGGCCCGCGTCGCGGTGGCGTAGATCGCCGCGCCCGCCGCGAACATCGCGATCTCGACGACCATCGTCCCCGCGACGGAGTTCCATAGCCCCAGCCCGACGAACGTGGCGCTCCCGGGATACAACGGCATGTCGGGGCGGTGCGTCACGAAGTCGAGCACCCAGTGGCTGAACACGCCCAGCCCGAGCACGACCGCGCCCCGCCGGTAACGCGTCGCGGCGTGATAGACCAGGCCGAACAGCACGGACCACACGATCGCCATCCCCAGGCTGTGCGACCACGGGTAGTCGTGCAGATCGAGCGGCGTGAACGCGGTGTTGCCCGGGTCGATGCGCACCGACTCGATCCCGGTCACGAGGAAGATGGGCCACACGAAGTCGAGGAACACCGGCGCGAGGATGAGTAGGCCCAGGTCGGTGCGCGGGGCGGCCCGCTTTCCCGCCAGCCCGACGGCAAAGTGCCCGATGAACATCGCTCAGCGTTCCGCGACGAGCCGGACGCGCTCGTCGTAGAGCGCCGCCCCCTCGCCGCCGTCGGTGGTGCGCGCGCGGATGAGCGCGTTGGCGCAGCGCCCGGCCGACAGGTGGCCGCCCTTGGCCATGAGCGCGACGTCCCGCCTCTGCCGGGCGTCGTGCTTCACCGTCACGGCGATCGACGCGATCGCCGACTCGAGCCGGGCGTCGGCCCCGTCGGCGATCCCGGCGGCGGCGTCGGGGTGGACGGTCACGACCGCGCGCCCGCTCACCGGCTTGGCCCACTGCGACGACTGCGCCCGGTCGGTCGACAGCGACATGAGCCAGAGGGGATAGCCGTCGGCGGCCCGCGGCTCGTCGGGCGGGAGGTCGGTCATTAGGTTCATCCGACCGCTGGCGGTCGCGAAGCGCCGATCGGCGAACAGGACCTCCTTCGCCAGCGGGTTCTTCGTCGGGCGGGCCTCGATCGCCTCGAGGCGCAGCCCGCTCTTCTTCTCGACCATGCGCCGCTTCCATGCCCGCGCGTCGCCCGCCATCACGTCGGCGAGCCCCACCCGCGCCGCCAGGCCCTGCGCGATCTCGAGGTCGCTCTTGACGTTCGGCGGCGGGGGGACGACCGGGCGCGCCACGCCCAGATAGTGATGGCCGTAGGCGCCGAGGATGTCGTCGGCCTCGAGGAGCGTCGTCGTGGGGAGCACCAGGTGCGCCAGGCGCGCGGTGTCCGTCAGGAACGAATCCACCACCACGACGAGCTCGCGCGTGCGGAGCGCCTCGGCGACGGTGAGCGACTCGGGCAGCATCGCCACCGGGTTGCCGGCGGTGATCCACACCGCGCGGATGGGCGGGTCGCGCATCGCCAGCACGTCGGGCCCGAACAGCGGCTCGCACACCGTGCGCGGCGCCGCGCTCTTGCCCTGGATGAACGACGTGTCGAACGCGCCCCGCCGCTTGTAATAGAACGACACGCCGCCCCCGGGGATGCCGAGGTTCCCCGACAGCGCCCCGAGCGCGTCGAGGGCGCGCACGATCGCCGCGCCGTTCACCCGCCGCCCCATCCCCCAGCCGACGAGGATCGCGCACGGCCGGTCGTGGAGGCGGCGGGCCAGATCCTCGGCCACCGCCGGCGCGACGTCGGCGTCGGCGCAGTGCTCCGCGACGCTGCGCCGCTCCGCCAGCGCGCGGAACTCGTCCACGTGATCGCACGCCGCCGCCGCGCCCGGGTCCACCCAGCCGCGCTCGAACAGCACGCGCGCGACCGCGAGCGCCAGCGCCAGGTCGCCGCCCGGGCGCGGCTGATGGCACGCGCTGCACAGGCTGGCGGAGCGCTGGTGGACGGGATCGATCAGCACCAGCTCGGCGCCGCGGGCGCGCGCGTCGCGCAGGACCGGGATGGTGTGGGGGCTCGACACGAACACGTTCTTTCCCCACAAGAGGATGTGGCGCGAGCGCAGCAGGTCGTGGAGGTCGTGGCTGTCCTCGTCGCCGAAATCGGTCTCCTGCGCCCAGTCGCCGGCCCCGGAGCAGATGTCGCCCCGCTTCATGGTGACCGGGCCGAAGCGCTCGAAGAAATAGTCGCTGAGATGCTTGAGCAGCCCGAGCGAGCCGCCGCTGCGGTAGTGGAAGATCGCCGCCGGCCCCGACTCGCGGCGGATCGCGACCAGGCGCTCGGCGGCGAGGTCGAGCGCGTCGTCCCACCCGATGGGGCGGAAGTCCTCCTCGAGGCTGCGACGGTGGAGCGGCGTCAGCACCCGATCGGGCGAGTACTGGGTCTCCAGGTAATGGTTGGTGCGCCAGCACAGGAACCCCTGGGTGATCGGGTGGTCGGGATCGCCCGCGATCTTGACGACCCGGCCATCCTCGATGGTGGCGACGATCGAGCACGCGTCGGGGCAGTCGCGGTTGCACGTGGTCTTGGCGAGCACCCCGAGATCCTAGCGGGGGGTGAGGCGCTCCGCCAGCTTGCCGAGGTCGGCCGCGTCCGCGTCCGAGACGAGCCCGTAGCCGAGGTCGCCCTCGCGCCACAGCAGCGTCTCGAACCCGCGCTCGCGCGCGCGGGAGCGCCGGGGCCAGTCGAGGTCCGCGGCCGGCATGACGACGAGGGTGATCGCGTGCGGGCCGCGCGCGAACACGTAGACCGCGCACTTGCGGTCGACGAACCAGCCGACGGCGGCGCCGCGCAGCGTGAACTCGGCGTCGCCCTGGAACGCCAGCCCCGGGGCGAAATCCAGCCGCCCGGTGAACCACGGCTTGATCTGCTGCATCTCGTTCGATTCGATCTCCACCGGGCGCGCGGCGTGGATGACGCGCAGGTGGTCGTTCACCGTCTCGCGGAGGAGGACGTGGGTGGTGTCGCGGCGGATGCTCCACACCAGGAGGAACGCGGCGATGGCGATGACCCCGGCGGCGACCCCGGCGACGACGACCAGACCGCGTCGCGGCTGCCGCTCCAAGCGCGCCTCGATGCGCCGCACCAGCGACGGCGGCGCCGCGCGGCGGGGGAGAGCCGTGTCCAGAAGACCGTCGAGCCCGCGCTCGACCTCCACCGCGCGGCGGCAGTCCTCGCAGCCGGCGACGTGACGCTCGACCTCGGCCTTCTCCGCCGGGGGCAGCCGGTCGCGGGCCAGGTCGAGGAGCGTTTCCGGGGTGGCGTGGTCGTGGTCCATGGGAGTTTACTTCGCGTAGTCCTTCAGCTTGTCACGAAGCGCCGCCCGCGCGCAGGCGAGGCGCGATTTCACCGTGCCCGCCGCGATGCCGAGGATCTGCGCGACCTCCGTTTCGGCGAGCCCCTCGACGTCGAGAAGCACGATCATCCGGTGCCGCTCGGACAGCGACTGGAGCGCGGCTTCGACGTCCCGCGCGGCCAGCCCGCGCAGGCGACGGAGGTCCGAATCGTCGCGCGGCCACACCTCGCCCGCCGGCGCGTCGCCGCGCCCATCGTCCGCGTCCGCCTTCGCGACCATGCCCGGCTTGCGCGCGTTGCCGAGGATCTGGAACAGCCGGGCGCGCAGGTTCGTCCCGGGGGCGAAGCTCGGCGCCGCGGCGAACGCGCGGGCGTAGGTCTCCTGGACCAGGTTCTCGGCCTCGGAGTCCGATCCGGTCCACCGGCGGGCCAGGTTGTAGACCGCGTCGAGGTGGGCGAGCCCCTCGCGGCCGACCTCGCTCGTGTCTCCGCCGCGCCGCTTCATCTGGCAGGAGCATATGGGAGCCGCCTCGACTTGGGGAACGAATCGGCCGGCGTCAGAGAGTCGCCGACTCCGCCCCGCTTTGCGGATCGATGAGCGTCCGCGCGTCCTTGTAGATGCGGCCGGTGCGGAACAGCCGCGCCACCGCGTCGGCGAGCGGCAGCGAGCTGTAGCGCTCGGGCCAGTTCTTGCGGATGAGGTCGCGGATGCGCGGCGTATAGCGCCCACTCACCGATGGAAACAGGTGGTGCTCCACGTGCAGGCCGAAGTGGAGCGTGAAGCGCTCGAACCAGCGCGGCGCGGTGACGCTGAGCGAGTTCGCCAGCGGGTCGTTCAGCTCCGTGTGCGGCGACAGGCTGTGGTTGGTGAGGATGTGCGCCATGACGAACACGTTGCCGACGGCGAGCGGGAGGAGCCAGCCAAACAGGAGCACCCGCGCGCCCAGGAGCGCGCCCAGCGCGATCCACGCGCCGAGCTGGGCGGCGGTCTCGACGAGCGCCCACGCGTAGTCGCGCCGGGGCAGATAGCGCGCCCGCGGGCCGGCCGCGATGAGCACGCCGATGCTCTGGCCGTTGAGGCCGATGAGGAGCGTGACCAGGCCCAGGATGCGCCGGCCGCCGAACGACAGCCGGTCGGCGAGGCGAGTGCGGCGGCTCGTGCGGTAGCGCTCGAGCGTGGGGTAGGCGTCCGGGTCCACGCCGGCCTCGCCGGTGTGGTTGTGGTGCATGCGGTTGTGCCAGGCCACCCAGTGACGCGGGGAGATGTAGAAGGGGAGGAACGCGACGAAGCCCACCCAGCGGCGGAGGCGCGCGCCGCGCACCACCGCGCCGTGCAGCGTCTCGTGCGCGATGAACGCCATCCCCGCGAACGCGCAGCCGATCGCCACGCTGAGGAGCGCGGCGACGGGGAGGCCCCCGATTCCGGCGGCGATCGTCGCGATCGCGAGGGCGACGGCGGCGACGTGGAGCGCCAGCCACACGAGGCGGCCGGGCGTGGGGCGGAAGACCTCCTCGCCCAGCGCCGGCCGGAGCTCGCGCGTGTAGTAGGCGGCCGGCTGCGGTGCCATGCGGTCAGACTGGGGCGGGGATTGTCAGGAAACGGTCAGAAGATGGACATGAAGGCGGGGCCGGGATATAGACGCGTCGCGATGCGGCATGTGCGGTTCGCGCTGCGATTCCTGGTGATGTGGGGGATCGGCGCGTGGTTCTCGCTGGTGTATCTCGTCGGGCGGATCGGCACGCTGTTCGTGCGCGGGCGGGAGGAGCGACGACGCGCCGTGGCACACCTGCGCGGCCGCGTGCTGCGCCGCGCCATGACCGCCCTTGGCGCGACGTTCGTGAAGCTCGGCCAGGTCATGTCCACCCGACCGGATCTGTTCGACCCGGAGATGATCGACGAGCTGCGCCAGCTGCAGGACCGGCTGCCGCCGTTCCCCGGCGAGGCGGCGGCGGGGCTGATCGAGCGCCAGCTCGGCGCGCCGCTGGCGTCGCGCTTCGCCGAGTTCGACGCGGCGCCCGTGGCGGCGGCCAG
This sequence comes from Haliangiales bacterium, assembly GCA_035259575.1. Classification (GTDB taxonomy): domain Bacteria; phylum Myxococcota_A; class Polyangia; order Haliangiales; family SHYZ01; genus DATFWE01. The sequence continues at coordinate 40,488 of DATFWE010000066.1, read as the reverse complement.
CGTGGCGCAGGTGCACCGCGCCCGCCTCGCGGCCGAGCTCGGCGGCGACGAGGTGGCCGTGAAGGTCCTCCGCCCGGACGTGCGCGCCAAGGTCCGGCGCGACTCGGCGATCCTCCTCACCCTGGCGCGCGTGGCGAACCTCCACCCGCGCTGGCGCCTGTCCGATCCCGTCGGCCACCTGCGCCACTTCGTCGACGGCATCCTCGACCAGACCGACCTCCGCCTCGAGGTCGCGAACTACCAGGCGTTCGGCGAGCACTTCGCCGGATTCCCCGGGGTGAAGTTCCCGCGCGTCTACCCCGAGCTGTCGGGCGAGCGCGTGATGACGATGGAGTTCCTGCGCGGGACCAAGCTCGATCACCTCGGCCCCGGCAACCATCGCGACATCGCGAAGCTGCTGCAGCGCATCATGCTGAAGATGTGCTTCGACGACGGGTTCGTCCACGCCGATCTCCACCCGGGCAACATCCTTTACACCGCCGACCGCCAGGTCGCGATCTTCGACGTCGGGCTGGTCAAGCGGCTGCCGGAGGACGTGCTGCTCACGTTCATCGACTTCTCGAAGTGTCTGACGATGGGGACGCCGAAGGACTTCGTCGAGCACCTCAAGCGCTTTCACGCCTACGTGAAGGACCCCGACTTCGAGGCGATGGAGCGCGATGTCGCCGAGCTCCTTCGCCGTTTCCGCGGCAAGGCGTTCGCCGACATGGAGATGGGGCAGCTCATGAACGACGTGTTCGCGCTCGCGCGCACGTACCGCGTGCGCCCGCTCACCGAGCTGACGCTCGTCCTCGTCGGGCTGGTGACGTCGGAGGGGCTGGGCAAGCGCCTCAACCCCGACACCAACATATTCGGCGACATCGCGGCCTACCTGGGGCCGATCCTCGCGAAGCGCGGGCTGCTGCTCGCGCCCTGAGTTTGGGGTACCCTACGGCCGAGCGTGGCCGCCCGTCCCAAAGAGGAGCCCGTCGAGCCCGGGTGGGGCCCGCCCGGGTTCCGCCTGGCGCTGGCGGTCGTCGCGGGCCTGTACTTCGCGTGCCTGTTCATCGCGAGCGTCGGCGGCGGCGGGGCGGGGGAGAAGATCCCACAGCCGGCGCGCTTCTTCGTCCAGGCGGCGTGCCTGTTTCCGTCGGCATCGCAGAAGGTCATCGAGTACCGCGCCGAGCTGTGGTCGTGCCGCGAGCGCAAGTTCGTCCCGTTCGACCCGCGCGCGGACTTCCCCATCCGCGCCGACGACAAGGAGAGCCGGTTCCAGCGGCTGGGGCACTTCTATCGCACGAGCGCGCCGGTCATGCAGGCGCTCGACGAGTTCCTCCTCGTGCGTCACAACGCCCGCGCCGAGCCGGTCGACGGCGTCGACGGTCCGGTCGGCGGGATGCGCTTCGTGAGCCTGCGCATCCCGTTCCCGCAGCCGGGCGAGCCCACGGCGCGGTTCGAGTACCGCCCGCTCGCGCCGGGGCCGGAGGGGACCGAAGAGAAGCCGTGGTACATGACGCCCGCGTCGACGCGGGCCAAGCGCTGCGAGGCGGCGGGGCCGTAGTCATGTCGCAGAAGCAGCACAAGCGACGCCGCGCCGGCGGGGGCGCGCCGCCCCCGCCTCCGCCCGAGCCGCCCGATTGGACGGAGCGGGCGGGCCGCTGGCTGTTCGGCCCCCAGCCGATCGTCCGGCTCGAGCTCCTGCGCATCCTCCTCCCGCTGTGCATCCTCGGCTTCCTCACCACGCGCATCGTGCACGCCGACGCGTGGATCTCCGACGCCGGCTTCGAGGTGCCCAACATGGGCGGCGACTGGCGGCAGCCGATGTACCTGCCGGCGCCGCCGGCGTGGGCGGCGTGGGCCATGTGCGCGGTGCTCGTCGCGTCCGGCCTCGCCGTGTCCGCCGGGTTCCGCGCGCGCGCGGCCGCCGCGGTGTTCGCCGTCTGTCTCGCCTACGCGGCGCTCGCGGACCGCCTCGAGGCGTTCACGGTGATGAAGCTCGCCCCGGTGGTGTCGCTGGCGCTCGCGGTGAGCCCGGTGGGGACGCGCTACGGGATCGACGCCTGGCTGCGCCGCCGCAAGAATCCCGCCGCCGTCGTGCCGCGGCTGTGCGCGGGCGGGTGCGTGCGCTTCTTCCAGCTGCTCCTGCCGGTGTTCTACTTCTCGTCCGGGTTGTGCAAGGCGAAGGGCGACTGGCTCAGCCATCCGGCGGTGCTGTGGACGCACCTCCACGATTCGTATCAGACGTGGGTGAGCTGGTTCCTCGCCAACCACGCGCCGGCCTGGTCGTGGACGGTCCTGCAGGGAGTGACGCTCGCGTTCGAGGTGGGGGCGCCGCTGTGGTTCGGGCTGCGGTGGACGCGCCTTTTCGGCCTCGGCTACGGCGTCGCCATGCACACGATGATCGGCCTCATGTTCGGACCCGTGATCTGGTTCTCCTTCCTGATGATCTCCATGCTGGTCGCCAGCTACGCGCCCGAGCCGTGGCTCCGGCGCCTGTTCCGCGAGAGGTAGACATGTTCGAGACCGCCGAGGTCGGGAACAAGCTCGACAAGAAGACCTACCACAAGGAAGTGCCCGAGCTGCGCGCCGAGCTCCTCGAGGCGCAGCGCGAGCTGGCGCGCTCGCCGCTCTCGGTCGTCATCCTCGTCTCCGGCGTCGAGGGGGCGGGGAAGAGCGAGACCATGAATCTCCTCCTCGAGTGGCTGGATCCGCGCGGCATCACCACGCACGCGATGTGGGACATGACCGACGAGGAGCGCGAGCGGCCGGCGATGTGGCGCTTCTGGCGCGTCCTGCCGCCGTCGGGGCGGATCGGCATCATGCTCGGGTCGTGGTACACGACGCCGATCGTCGACCGCGTGTTCGGCCGGACCGACGACGCCGAGCTCGACCAGGCGCTGGACCGGATCGTCGAGCTCGAACGAATGCTCACCGCCGAGCACACCATCGTCCTCAAGCTGTGGATGCACATCGCCAAGCCGGTGCAGCGGAAGCGGCTCGAGGATCTCGAGCGCGACCCCAAGACGAGCTGGCGGGTGAGGAAGCAGGACTGGAGGTTCTTCAAGCGCTACGACGAATTTCGCACCGTGTCGGAGCACGTCCTGCGCCGGACGAGCACGGGCGAGGCGCCGTGGCACATCGTCGAGGCGTCCGACCCGCGTTGGCGCGGCGTCGCCGTCGGGCGAATCGTCCTCGACGCGCTGCGCGACCGGCTCGCCGCCGTGCGCAAGGAGGAGCGGCCGCAGCACAACCCGCACATGCCCGTGCCGGAGCCGGTGAACGTCCTGTCCCAGCTCGACCGGACGCTGCGCCTGAGCGACAAGGCGTACGAGCGCCAGGTCGAGAACATCCAGGGGAAGCTGAACCGCAGCGTGCGCAAGCTCGGCGGCGCGGGACATTCGGCGATCCTCGTGTTCGAGGGGCCGGACGCGGCGGGAAAGGGCGGCGCGATCCGCCGGCTCATCGCCTGTCTCGACGCGCGGCACTACCAGGTGACGTCGGTGGCGGCGCCGACCGACGAGGAGCGCGCCCACCCGTACCTGTGGCGCTTCTGGCGCAACCTGCCGCGGCGCGGGCGCGTGACGATCTACGATCGCTCGTGGTACGGGCGGGTGCTGGTCGAGCGGCTGGAGGGCTTCGCCACGCCGGAGGAGTGGGGTCGGGCGTACGCCGAGATCAATGGGTTCGAGGAGCAGCTCGTCGAGTACGGCATCGTGGTGGCCAAGTTCTGGCTCGCCGTCTCCCCCGAGGAGCAGCTGCGCCGATTCAAGGACCGGCAGCTCACGCCCTACAAGCAGTACAAGATCACCGAGGAGGACTGGCGCAACCGCAAGAAGTGGAAGGCCTACGAGGCGGCGGCGTGCGACATGATCGAGCGGACGTCGACGGAGATCGCGCCGTGGACGCTGGTCGAGGCGGATGACAAGAACTGGGCGAGGGTGAAGGTTTTGAAGACGGTGCTGAAGAGGCTGACGCAAGCGACGTAAAAACAAACAGAGAACAGAGAACAGAGAATGGGAATTCGAATGGCAGAGGGCTGACCGGGGAGCCCTTTCCGGCATTCTCTGTTCTCTGTTCCCGTTCTCTGTTCTCTGTTGGTTTTTGCTGGCGAGGCATATCATCGTCGGATGCCCGCGGAGCCGCCCGATCCCCAAGCCAAGCCGTCCTCCTGGTCCCGCCTCCCCGCGTCGGAGCCCGACACGTCCCCCGCTGCCCCCGGCGATCGAGATGCGGTGAGGGTCATCGCCGCGAGGGCGGGCGCCGCGGTGCGCGACCAGGCCAGCCAGGCCGCCAAGCGCGTGGGCGAGAGCATCCGCCGCGCCTCGAGCGCCTTTGCGTCCCCGACCGGCGCCGAGCTCGAGGGGCTGCTCGCGGGCGTCGACCTGCCCGAGATCGGCGGCGAGGGCGACGCGGTGGCCGCGCTCGCGCTCCGCCTCGATCGCGAAGCCGATTTCTGGCGCGGGCTGGCCCTGCGCTCGCTCGCGCGCGCCGCCTGGGCCGACCGCGTCGCGCAGATCGTCGCCGTCCTGTCCGGCATCGGCGGGCTGGCGCTCGCGGTCATCGCGGGGCTGGGGGCGCTGTTCGGCGCGTCGAGCGAGGGCGGGCGCGCGATCCTCATCCTCGCCGCCGGCGCCGCGCTCATCGTCGCGTGCCTGCTGGTGAACCTGGTGTCGGCGCGGATCCGCCGCGCGCAGCGCGAGGTCGTCAAGGACGCGCTCGCCCGCGCCGATCTCGCCGAGCTCCGCCTCCACCGCGTCAGCGTCGTCCTCGCGATGCGCAAGCTCGAGGGCGACGCCTACAGCGCCGCCCTCCTGCGTCTCGAGCGCGACGCGGGCGCGCCCGCGCGCTGACCCCCGCCGACGACTCCACATCGGCCCGCGCCTACGCTGGTTGCGGGCTACATCAAGAACCCGTCGACCGCGACGGCGGCCGGCGGCAGATCGGTCTCGCCCAGCTGCTCCCGCAGGTCGCGCTCGATGGCGATACAGAGCGCGGTCATGGGCACGTCCTGCAGCCTGTTCTCGAACGGATCCTCGATCACCTGGCCGGCGCGGTTGACCGTTGCGTAGACGAGCGCGATCAGCCCGGCCAGCGGGATCATCGGCCAGCTCGCGGCGCCGGGCGCGAACAGACCGATCAGCGACGAGGGCAGGAGCAGGAAGAACACCCACAGGAACAGCCGCGTGAAGAAGTCGTACTGCCGCGGCATGGGCGTTTGCTTGATGCGCTCGCAGGCGCCCTGCCAGTTGTTGAGCGCGACCAGGTTGGGCTCGATCGAGATGGGATCGAACTGGCCGACGACCTCGGCGCGCACGGCGTACTTGAGGCGGTCGGCCTGGATCTGCAGCAGCAGGTTCGGGCGATTCGCCGCCCGAGCCAGCCGCTCCAGCTCCCCGGGCGGGACCAGTGGGCGCAGGGCGTCCGGATCCTCCTGCCCGCGCAGGTGCAGGCGCAAGGCGTGGGCGAACGCGATCAGCCGATAGACCATCTCGCGCTTGAAGGACGCGACCGCCTCGGCGCCGCCGCCCTTGCCGAGGGCGTGCGCGTTGTCGGCGGCCGAGACGAGCTGGCGGGCGAGGATGCGGCACTGGCTCGTGATCGCGCTCCACAGCCCCCGCGCCTCCCACCAGCGCGCATACGACTGGTTGGCACGAAAACCGAGGAAGATGGCGAGCGCGGTGCCGAGGACGCCGAGCGGGCCGAAGGGTAGGACGAGCTCGCGCCGTCCCCCCGCGCCGGCGAGGACGTAGACGCACACCGCGACGACGAGCGTGAACGTCACCTCGGCCCAGATGTAGGGGATGATCTTGTGAGGCCGGAAGGTGCGGCGGACGATCATGTCAGCGCCGCGCCGCCTTCGCGGAGTCGGTGCCCGCCGTCGGCTTCTCGTTGTCCGCCATGGGCGAAGTATACGTCGGGAGGCGATCGGCATATCATTTCGTCGATGCCGCGCCGCCTCGCCGTCGTCCTCGCGCTCGCGACGGCCTGCGCCGGCCGGGCCGCGGCGCCCGCGTCGCCGCCGTACCCGCCCGCGCGCCAGGACAACGTGGTCGAGACGCTCCACGGCGTCACCATCGTCGATCCCTATCGCTGGCTCGAGGACCAGCGGAGCCCCGAGACGCGCGCGTTCATCGACGCGCAGAACGCCTATGCCCACGCGCTCCTCGACCCGTTCTCGGGTCGCTCCAGGATCCTCGCGCGCCTCACCGCGCTGTCGCGCGTCGACACGATGTCCGGCCCATTCGAGCGCGGCGGCCGCTACTTCACCGCCCGGCGACGAACGAACGACGAGCTCACGATCCTCTACGTCCGCGACGGGCTCCGCGGCGAGGACCGCGTGCTCGTCGATCCGCACCCGCTCAGCCCCGACCGCACGACGAGCGTGGGCTTCGAGGATTTCTCGCGCGACGGCCGGCGCATCGTCTACTTCGTCCGCCGCGGCGGCGAGGACGAATCGGAGCTGCGCGTGCGCGACGTCGACGCCGGCCGCGACCTGCCCGACGTCCTGACACGCGACCTGTACCGCGGCGTGTCGTGGGACGGCGACGGCGCCGGCTTCTACTACGCCCGCCAGGACCGCAAGAGCGGCATCCGCATCCGCCATCACGCGCTGGGCACGCCGGTCGATGCCGACGTCGAGACGTTCGGCGCCGGCTTCGGCCGCGAGCAGTGGGTGTCGGCCGACGTGTCCGAGAACGGCCGCTGGCTCGTCTTCTCCGTCGCCCACGGCTGGGCCAAGGACGAGATCTACGTGAAGGACCTCAGGCGCACGGACGGCCCCATCATCACCATCGTCAAGGGGCCGGAGGCGCACTTCAACGCCGCGTTCGCGGGCGACCGCCTCCTCGTCCTCACCGACTGGAACGCGCCGACGGGGCGCATCGTCGAGATCGATCCCGCACATCCCGAGCCGGCGGCCTGGCGCGAGGTCGTCCCGGCGCGGCGCGAGGCGATCGAGCGGTTCGCGGCGATAGGCGGCAGGCTCGTCGTCCAGCGCCTGCGCGACGTCACCGCTCGCGTCGAGCTCTACGCCCTCGACGGCCGGCCGCTCGGCGAGCTGGCGCTCCCCGGGCTCGGCGCGGTCGCCGCCATCCGCGGCCGCTGGGACGCGACCGAGATGTTCTACGAGTACGCGTCGTACACGCAGCCGCCGACGACGTTCCGCGCCGACCTGGCCACAGGCGCGTCGGAGGTGTGGTGGCGCGCGCCGGTGCCGTTCGCCGGCGACGACTACGAGACGCGGCAGGCGTTCTACACGTCGCGCGACGGGACGCGGGTGCCGATGTTCATCGTCCACCGGAAGGGGCTCGCGCGCGACGGGAAGCGCCCGACGCTGCTCCACGGCTACGGCGGCTTCGCGGTCAGCCAGACGCCGCGCTTCGGCGCGTTCTCCGCGTGGTGGGTGGAGCAGGGCGGCGTCTACGCCGTGGCGAACATCCGCGGCGGCTCGGAATACGGCGAGGAGTGGCACCGCGCCGGCATGCTCGCCGACAAGCAGAACGTGTTCGACGACTTCATCGCCGCCGCCGAGTTTCTCGTCGCCGAGCGCTACACCAACCCCGACCGCCTCGCCATCCGCGGCGGCTCGAACGGCGGCCTGCTCGTCGCCGCCGCGTTCACCCAGCGCCCCGACCTGTTCCGCGCCGTCCTGTGCGAGTTCCCCGACCTCGACATGATCGGCTACCACCGCTTCGAGAACAACAATCCGCCGGCGCTCCTGGAGTACGGCGACGCGTCCAAGCGCGAGGAGTTCGAGTTCCTCTACAAATATTCGCCCTATCAACGCGTGCGGGCCGGCGTCCGCTATCCCGCCGTGCTGTTCGTGACCGGCGACGCCGACACGCGCGTGCCGCCGCTGCAGGCGCGCAAGATGACCGCGCGCATGCAGGCGGCGACCGCGGGGGGGCGGCCGATCCTCCTCCTCTACGACACGAAGGCCGGGCACTCCGGCGGCCGGCCGATCGGCAAGCTGCTCGCGGACCTGACGCTCGAGACGGCGTTCCTCGCGCGCGAGCTGGGGATGGACGTCAGCGCGCCCGCCGCGCCCTGAGCCATGCCCGCCCGAACAGCAGCACGCCGAGCGCCAGAAGCCCGACGCCGGAGCCCACCACCTTGACGACTGCGAGCGCCGGGTCGGTCGAGCCCTCCGGCGGCAGCGCCGCGAGGACGATCGAGATCGCCGTCGTGGCGAGGCCGACCGACGCCAGGAGGATCGCGACCGGGCGGCCGCCGGGGACGCGCAGGGTCCCCGCCGGCGCCGGCTCGCGCTGCAGCACGATCATCGCCGCGAACATCATGAGGTAGGGGATGAAGTAGCTGATCACGCCGAGCCCGACGAGAAAATCGTAGGCGCCCTTCACGTTCGTGCCGGCCTGCCCCAGCACCACGAACAGCGCGGCCCCCGCCGCCTGGACGATCAGCGCGACGTAGGGCGTGCCCCAGCGCGGGTGGAGGCGGGCGAACGCGGGCGGCAGGTAGCGATCGATGCCGGCGACGAACGGCAGCCGCGCGGTCGACGCCAGCCACGCGCCCACGCCGCCGACGTTGCCGATGGTGATGAGGAGCGCCGCCGCCGCCCCGGCCGCCGGCAGGCCGATGCGCTCGCCGGTGCGCGCGATCGCCTGCATGATCCCCTGCAGGCTCGACACGTCGCCCGGCGGCAGCGCGACGAGCACCGCCGCCGTCCCCAGGACGTAGATGCCGGTGATGATCGCGCCGGCGGCGGCGATCGCGCGCGGGATCACGCGCCGCGCGTCCACGATCTCCTCGCTCATGAACGACGCGGCCTCGAAACCGCCGAAGCCGAACGCGATCGTCGACCAGAAGACGATCTCCTTGACGCCGATGGTCGGCGCGAGCGCCGCGAGACCGAAGTCCTGCGCCGGCCCGAACCGCGCCCACGCGACCGCCCCCATGACGACGAGGAGGCCCACCGGGATCCACGTCCCGACGCCGCCGGCGTTGTGCAGCCACTTGCCCACGCCCAGGCCGACCAGGTTCAGCGCCAGCGCGAGCCCGAGCCCGGCCAGCGAGGCCACCATGTAGTACGGCGCGCTGTCCGACAGCGCCTGCCAGCTCGACCCGCCCATGAACAGCGCGTTGCCGGCGCTGAAGTACAGCAGGCCGGGGAAGTAGACGAGGTTGCTCGTCCAGTACATCCATCCGGCGATGAACCCGGCGAAGTCGCCGAACGCGCGCTTGACCCAGATGTAGAGCCCGCCCTCCTCGGGATAGCGCCCCGACAGCTCGACGACCGTGAATGCGAGCGGCACGAAGAAGGCGACGAACGCGATCAGCCAGACGACGAGCGAGCTCGGGCCGACCGCCGCCGCGGTGGCGATCCAGCGCAGCCCGACCACCGCCGCCACGAAGAACAGGACGACGTCCCAGAAGCCCATCGCCCGGCGCAGCTGCGGCGGGGTCGCGGTGGGGTCGTCCACGCGGCGATGTTACCTCAGCGCGGCTGGAACTCGGGATCGCCCGTCTGCCACAGCACGAACGACCAGGCGTCGGCGCGCGCCGCCACGGACTGGTCGCGCGTCGAGCCCACGCCGTCGTGCCGGGCTGGACGTAGATCATCGGGACCTCCGCCGGCTCCATCGGCAGCGCGCCGTCCTTGCCGGCGGCGAGCACCAGGGCGTCGTCGCCGACGGGCTGTCCGAGGACGTGCAGGAACACGCGCATCCCCTGCATCCGGTCCCCCGAGTCGTCGGGCCTCATCTGGACGTAGAAGAAGCTCTTCCCGTCGGGAAGCCAGGAGACGGTGAGCTCGCCCCAGATGCGGTCGATGACGTCGGGCAGCTCGCGCCCCGTCGCCGTTTCGTAGACGCGGACCGTGCCGATCTCCCCGCCGCCCTCGGCGAGGTTGACGGCGACGAGGCTCCCGTCGAACGACGGCTGGTAGCCGTCGATGGACGCGTGGCCGCGCTCCCGGGGGACGCGCTCGGGGTCGACGAGGATGCGCTCCGCCCCGTCCCGGTCGGCGACCGCGAGCCGGGCGAGCTGCGGGTTGGGCGCGATCTTCGTGTAGAAGCGGTGGTCGCCGGCGAGCACGCCGGCGGTGGCGAGCGACCCGCCGAGGCTGAGGGCGCGCAGGCGGGCGAGGAGCTTGGCCCGGCCGGGCAGTCGCTCGAGCTCTCCCGCCGTGTGCCTGCCGTGCGCGGTCAGGTAGGCGGCGAGCTCGTCGCCGCCGCGCTCCATCCAGCGATAGGGATCCGTCACCTTGGTGCCGAAATAGTCGTCGACGGCATCGACCGTGCGCGCGGCGGGGGCCGGGTCGGCGACGCGCGCGGGCGCGGCGCAGGCGGCCAGCAAGACGGCGGCGACGAACGGCCTCACGTCCGGTAGCTCGGGTCGATCCGATCGAGCCGGCGCAGGAGCGCGGGCCACGCGAGCGCGCCGCCGGCGGAGCGCGTGACCTGCCTGGCCGCCGCGCCGGCGCCGGCGATGATGCGCGGGTCGATGGGGATGAGCTCGCGCTCCTCCGCCTGCGCGCGCACCTGGATGGTGCACGCCGCCTCGAACAGGTACATGAACAGGAACGCGTCGGGGATGTTGTCGGCGACGGTGAGGAGGCCGTGGTTGCGCAGCATGAGGAAGCTCTTGTCGCCGAGGTCGCGCACCAGGCGCGGCTTCTCGTCCGCGTTGAGCGCGACCCCCTCGTAATCGTGGTAGGCGAGCGACGCGAGGACGAAGATCGACTGCTGCGAGATGGGCAGGACGCCGTGCTTCTGCGCGGACACCGCGACGCCGTTGAGGCTGTGGAGGTGGAGCACGCACCTGGCGTCCTCGCGCGCGGCGTGGATCGCGCTGTGGATGGTGAACCCGGCCGGGTTGATCTCGTACGGGCTGTCCGACACCTTGTGGCCGTCGAGGTCGACCTTGACCAGGCTCGACGCGGTGATCTCGTCGAACAGCATGCCGTAGGGATTGATGAGGAAGTGGTGGTCCGGGCCGGGCACCCGCGCCGAGATGTGGGTGAAGATCAGATCGTCCCAGCGGAAGTGCGCCACAAGGCGGTAGCAGGCCGCGAGATCGACGCGGAGCTTCAGCTCGGCGTCGCTGACGGGGGCGGACGGCATGGGTCCTCCTACGGCGTGAAGCGCAGCCGCGCCTCGGCGTTGCGCACGACGTCGGCCTCGACGAAGTTGACGGGCGGGGCGAGGTTGTTGATCCAGTACATCCGCGCCTCGTCGTCGTGGTGCGGGCTCGTGGAGAAGTACGACTCGCCGCCGGGGAGCGCGTTGTAGGCCTTGGGCCCGCTGGGCAGCATCTCCACCACCAGCCGCTGCGACGACCCCGACGTGTGCATGAAGTTCATCGTCCCGAACAGGCCGTAGTTGCCGACGTCGACGGCGCCGAAGTCGCCGTGGCGCGGGAATCCATCCGGGTAGGTGGGATCGCCGGGCGGCGGGATCGCCGTCGACGCGATCGCCGAGTTCAGCGCGTTGAAGCGCACGGTGTGGATGCGCCCCCACCGCCACTGCCCGATGTCCGCGCCGAGCCGCGTCGTGAGATACGCCATCGCGTCGAGGAACCCGCGGCCGACGATCTCGTTGCGCGTCTCGGTCGCCGGCGTCGACACGTCGTCCCACAGGATCGTGTCCCCGAGGCCGGCGTTGTAGGTGTAGAGCGAGCTGGGGTTGGTGAGCGCCCGCTCGAGGAGGATGCCGGCTCGATCGTGGGGGAACTGGTTCGGCGTGAGCCCGATCGCGGTGTACTCGTCGGCGAACGCGCGCGGGATGATGCGCGTGATCGCCACGTTGAAGATCGTGGTGGCGATGCTGTCGGCGATCACCGCCGGATCGGTCGCGCCCACGCCGTGCGGCGTCTGCCGCGACCAGCCCATGATGCGGTTCCGCGCCTCGGTGAGCGTCGCCTTCTCCTGCGCGGTGAACAGGGTGTTGCCGGCGTCGATGTCGGCGGCGAGGATGTCGACGAACACGTCGCGCAGGGTGTCGCCGAGCTGCGACTCGGTCTCGGCCTGCACGGCCATCATGTCGTCCTTGGTCATGCCGCCCCGGGTGGTCAGGGTCGTCAGCCGCTGGACGATGCGGCCCTCGCGGTAGCCGTCGGCGAACCCGCCGCCGAGGTAGTAGTGGTTCGCCTGGTTGCACGGGTTGCCGTCGTCGGTCACGCCCACGCTGTCCTGGTTGGCGGTCGCGATGAAGCCCTGGCTGGGGTTGCGCGCCTTGGGGATGAGCGAGATGTCGAGATCGCCGGTCCACTCGTACTCGCCCGTGCCGGGAAGGACGAACGTCGGGCAGTAGCCGCTGACGGTGCCGTCGGCGGCGATCTGCCAGGTAATCGCGCGCGGATCGCGCACCGGCACGCGCGAATCGGTGTTCCACGAGATCTCGTTCTTGCTGATGACGACGAAATTCTGGCTGCCCACGCGGAAGTTCGTCTGGGCGGCCCACGCGTCGTCGATGGTCTTCGCGCTCGCCAGGCCGGTGAAGTAGGCGAGCTCGTTCGACGGCACGTGGCCGGTGTAGCGCACCGACAGCGCCTCGCCGTTCATGTGCGTCCCCGGGATGATCGGCCCGTGGTGCGGAACCATCTCGATCTGGTAGTCGATGTCCGCCGACCCGCTGACCTTGATGGCCTCGTGGATGATCGTGATGGGCACCTGGCCGCCGTTGAACAGCACCGTCGGCGTGGCGCCCTCGGTGACCGTCTCCTTGTACACGTCGGTGACGTCGAACCCGGTGACGGTGGCGCCCCAGGCGAGGTCCTCGTTGAACCCGAGGACGACCCCGGGCAGCGACGCGAACGCGACGCCGTCCACGTTCACCCCGCTGGCGCCGCCGAAGCGCTTGGTGTTGAGGTGGACGTACCACCACACGGCCGGGCTGATGAGGGACAGGTGCGGATCGTTCGCCAGCATGGACGACCCCGACGCCGTCTTGGACCCGGCGACGACCCAGTTGTTCGAGCCGCGCCCCTCGAAGCGCACCGACAGGTCGTGCTGCCGGCCGAGGTAGTCGAGCGCCGCGTCGAGCGCGGCCATCGACGGGAGGATCGGCGGCGCGGCGGGCGCGGCCGAGCGCGCCGATGGCTTCGGCGGGAAGCCGGTGATCGTGTACACGCGCCGCGCCTGGACCTCGGTGAACAGGTCGGGGAACGCCCCCTTGTGCGCGGCGTCGAGGTTGGCGGTCACGCCGGCGAGCATCTTCGTGCGCAGGATCTCGCTGTCGGGGTCGTAGGACAGGTTCGTCGCCTGGAACCGCGCCATGGCGAAGACGTCCTGCGGCTGCCAGTGGGCGAACGCGGGGCTGTTGAAGAGGATCGCCGCGACGATCTCGGTCCCCGGCGGGGTGTAGGGGGTCTTGCTGCTGGCGGCCTTGACCTCGTCGATGTAGACGTTCACGCCGGCCACGAACGCGTCGGCGACCTGGCGCGTGATGTCGGTGGGCGCGAGCCCCGCGTAGATCGCCGCCCCCTCGCGGTTGTAGCCCAGCCAGCGGGCGTTCTTGTCGGCGTCGATCGACCCCGGGTTGAATCCGCCGAAGAGCTCGGCGAGAAGCCCCAGCGCGGACCGCCGGAGGAACTCCATCTGGATGAAGCGGTCGCGCGCCATGAGGTATCCCTGCACGCGGACCGCGTCGGGCAGGTTGTGGGCATAGATGTGGGGCGCGCCGCGGTTGTCGCGCACGACCTCGACGGTGTCGCCCAGGCCGGCGATCGCCTTGGTCTCCGTGATGGGCAGGTCCTCGATCTTCGTCGCCGGCGGGGCGTCGGGCGGGCGAGCGTCGATGGCGAGGGGGGCATCGGGGGTCGTGGTGGTGCTTTCGCCGCCGCCGCACGCGGCGAGGCAAAGACAGGCGAGGACGAGGCGAGCCGGATGCTTCATACCGGCCGTTGTACTCCTTTTTTGCTCCGGATGCCGCATCCCCGCCGGGCGGGCGGATGTCCGGTCATGGGACGAAAGATCCCGCGCCCGGATTTCTGCCCCGGGCTCTGCCCCTGTCCATCCCCGGGGTTAGCCGTGGCATGGATCTCGCCACGTCTGGGCGGTCGCGCGCGGCGTCCTCGTCGTCGCCGAGGTCGCCATCGCGATGATGCTCCTCACCGGCGCCGGCCTGACGATCGGCAGCTTCCTCCGCCTCCAGCGCGTGAGCCCCGGATTCGACCCGACGGGCGTCACCGTCGCGGAGATCAGCCTGCCCGACGGAGGTTACGAGGGGGACGCGCAGCGGGTCGGCTTCTATCGCCGCCTCGACACCGCCCTCGCCGCGCTCCCCGGCGCGGACGGGGCGGCGGTGGCCGTCCCCGCGCCGTTCTCGGGGAGCTCGTTCTCGTTCACCCTGGACATCGCCGGCCGTTCGCCCGTTCCGCCGGGGCAGCAGCCCGCCGCGCAGTTCCGCTCCGTCGGGCCCGGCTACCTCCGCGCGATGCGCATCCCGCTCCTCGCCGGGCGCGGGCTCACCCCCGCCGACGACGATCCGGCGGCGTCACCGTCGCGGCGAGCTGGCTGCCGGCGCGGCGGGCCGGCCGCCTCGATCCGATGGCGGCGCTCCGCGCGGAGTGACGCTACGATCGGTGGCATGAGCGAACGAGCGCCGGCGAGGCCATCTGGAAGACGCGGCCTGGAGCGCGCGAAGCGCGCAGCCGACGCGACCTGGAGCGCCGAGCCGGCGCGAGTGAGCGGACGACAATGGACGGCAAGCGCTTCGACGTGATCGCCAAGGGGCCGACCGTCGTGTCCTCGCACGACAAGCCGGCCGAAGCCGCCGAGGCCGCCAAGGCGGCGGCCCTCGCGGGGAACACGCTCGTCGAGGTCTACGACCACGAGCTCAAGCGGACGATCTTCCGCGCCCGCGGCGGCGAGTGGCGCTGGGTGACGCGCTAGATGCTCGTCCTGGCCATCTCGGGGAGCCTGCGGACGGAGTCGTCCAACACGACGCTCTTGCGCGCCGCGGCGCGGCTCGCGCCGCCGGGCGTGGACGTCGTCCTCTACGAGGGCATGGGCCACCTGCCCCACTTCAACCCCGACCTCGACGGCGAGGGCGCCGCGCCGCCGCCGGCGGTCGCGGATCTGCGCGCGCGCGTCGGCGCCGCCGACGCGGTCATGATCTGCAGCCCGGAGTACGCCCACGGGGTGCCCGGGTCGATGAAGAACCTGCTCGACTGGCTGGTGTCGACGACGGTGCTGAGCGACAAGCCGATCGCCCTGGTCAACGCCTCGCCGCGGTCGCTCCACGCGCACGCCCAGCTCGCCGAGACGCTGCGCACGATGGCGGCGCGCGTCGTCCCCGAGGCGTCGATCGCGGTGCCGCTGTCGGGCAAGAAGCTCGACGAGGCGGGGATGGTGTCGGATCCCGACCTCGCCGGGCCCATCCGGGCCGCAATCGCCGCGCTCGCCGCGCTCAGATGATCGCCGACCACGGCGGCGATGCCGCGAACGCCGCGTGGATCAACCCGACGTGCGAGTACGCCTGCGGGAAGTTCCCCCACATGCGCATCGTGCCCGTCTCCACGTCCTCGGACACGAGGCCCAGGGGCGACAGCGCCGCGTGCACGTGGTCCATGACGTCGCGCGCCTCGGCGAGCCGGCCGGTCGCGGCGAGCGCCTCGACCAGCCAGAAGGTGCAGATCACGAACGCCACCGTCGGGCGCCCGAAGCCGTCGTCGAGGCGGTAGCGGAACAACCAGCCGTCGCGGCTGAGGGCGCGCCGGATCGCGTCGATCGTGCCGTGGATGCGCGCGTCGTCGGGCGGCAGGAAGCGCAGCGTCGCCGCCTGGAGCAGCGACGCGTCGAGCTCGGCGCCGCCGTAGGCGGCGGTGAACGACCCGAGGTCGGCGCGCCACGCGCGCGCGACGATCTCGTCGCGGATGCGCGCCGCCGCGGCGGCGAACTCCTCGCGCGCGTGGGGGAGGCGCCGGTCGGCGATGCGCGCCATCCGGTCGGCGGCGGCCCAGCACATCAGGCTCGAGAACGTCTGCGGCACCCATTCCGTGCGGTATTCCCAGATGCCCGCGTCGGGTGTGCCGCTCACGGCGATCGCCTTGCGCGCCAGCCGCTGGACGAGATCGAGCGCGACGGGCGTCCCTTCGGCCGGGAAGCGCTCGTCGAGGAAGAACGGCGCCAGCGCCAGGACCATCTCGCCGAAGATGTCGTGCTGGAGGTGTGCGTTCGCGCCGTTGCCCACGCGCACCGGCCGTTCCCCCTCGTAGCCCGGCCAGTCGTCGAGGATCTGCTCGTCGAGATCGGAGCGGCCATCGACGCGGTAGAGCGGTCGCAGGTCGAGGTCGGGCGCGCCCCCCGCCACGTCGAGGAGGAACGACACGAACGCCTCGCGCTCCTCGAAGTGGCCGAGGCGCCGGAACGCGTCGAGCACGTAGTAGGCGTCGCGCAGCCAGCAGTAGCGGTAGTCCCAGGTTCGGCCGCTCCCCGGCGCCTCGGGGATCGACGTCGTCATCGCCGCCACGATGGCGCCGGTGTCCTCGAAGCAGTGGAGCTTCAGCGCCAGCGCCGAGCGGATGACCTCCTTCTGCCACAGCGGCGGGATGTTGCAGTGCTTCACCCAGCGCCGCCAGTAGCGCTGGGTCTCGAGCAGCAGCCGCTCGCACGTCGCCGCCAGCGGCCCCTCGACGGGCGGGCCCCAGGCGAGCGCCAGGTGGTGGCGCGACGTGAGCGTGACCGGCTGCCCGTCGAGGTACGAGAGCGGGATGTCGGTGGTGAGCCGGAGCGGCGCGGCGAACCCCTCGTAGCGGACGTGGTTCGAGCCGACGAGCTGCGCCGGCCGCGCGCGCGACCAGCCGAGGCGCGGGTCGCAGGCGACGCGGATGCGCGGCGCGCCCTGGATGGGTTCGACCACCCGCACCAGCAGGGTGGGGCGGTACATGCGATCGTCGTGGATGAAGCGCGGGGCGAAATCGATCGTGCGGAAGACGCCCGACGGCGTCGTGAACGTGGTCTCGAGCACGTTGGTGTTGTCGACGTAGCGCTGCGCGCCGAGCTCGCCCGAATCGGGCCCCACGCCGAAGCGCCCGCCGTGGTTCTCGTCGAGCAGCGTCGAGAACACCGGATCGGAGTCGAAGCGCGGCAGGCACATCCACGCCACGTCGCCGTTCCGGGCCACGAGTGCGGAGATCTGGCAATTGCCCACCAGGCCGAGATCCTCGAGGCGCACCGCTTGCGACGGTAGCAGAAAACCTGTGATCCTCAAACGGATCGGTGCCACAGTACGATCATGTCGCGGGCGGTCCGCATCATGGCCGGCCTGATCGGCGGTCTCGCGATATTCACCGCCGGAGCGACGGTGATCGTGGAGAAGACCGCGCGCAGCTGGTTCGAGCGCGACCTGGCGTCCCGCGGCGAGCTCGCGGTCGCCGGCGCGCGGCGCGGCCTGCAGGCGAGCTGGGGCAAGCCCGAAGACCTGGCCGCGCTGCTCGGCGACCTCGCGCGCGACGAGCGCATCCTCGGCGCGGCGGCGTGCGGGGCGGGGGACGCGCCCCTCGCCGAGACCCGGTCGTACCCGCTCGACCTCGCCTGCGCCGCGATCGGACCGCGCGTGCGCTCCGACGGCGTGTGGGAGCACGTCGAAACGTTGCGGGGCGGGGAGGTGCACGTGACCGCGCTGCCGGTGTGGAACGACGAGCCGGAGGCGGGCTTCGTGGTGCTCGCCCACGACCTGTCGTTCGTCCAGCGGCGCGAGGCGTCGACGCGGCGCTTCCTGGTGATCGTGTTCGGCATGCTGGCGGCGGCCGCGTGCGTGGTGACGCTCCTCGTGATGCGCGGCATGCGTCGCGGGTGGGTGCGCGACATGAGCCGCTGGCTGAGCGGCACCGAGGAGCGCCCCGAGCTGGCGCCGCTCCTGGGCGACGTCCGCGACCTGGTCGCGCGCATCGCCGCCGAGGAGGCGGCCACCGCCGGCGCGTGGACGGCCGACCGGCTGAAGCAGACGCTGCGGCGCAACCTGCGCGGCGAACGGATCGTGATGGTCGCCAACCGCGAGCCGTACATCCACCAGAAGGACCCCGACGGCACGATCGCGGTGGTGCACCCGGCGAGCGGCCTCGTCACCGCGCTCGAGCCGGTGATGCGCGCCTGCTCGGGCGTGTGGGTCGCCCACGGCAGCGGCTCCGCCGACCGAGAGACGGCCGACCGCCAGGGGCGCGTGCGCGTCCCCCCCGGCGAGGAGACGTACGTGGTGCGGCGGGTGTGGCTGAGCCCGGAGGAGGAGCAGGGCTACTACTACGGCTTCTCCAACGAGGGTCTGTGGCCGCTGTGCCATATCGCGCACACGCGCCCCACGTTCCGCGTCGAGGATTGGCGCCACTACGTGAACGTCAACGGCCGCTTCGCCGACTCGGTGCTCGAGGAGGTCGACGGCGACGATCCGATCGTCATGGTGCAGGACTATCACTTCGCGCTGGCGCCGCGCCTGATCCGCGAGCAGCTCCCGCGGGCGACGATCCTCACGTTCTGGCACATCCCGTGGCCGAACCCCGAGCGGTTCGGCATCTGCCCCTGGCGCGAGGAGATCCTCGAGGGGATGCTCGGCTCGAGCATCATCGGCTTCCACACGCCGTTCCACTGCCAGAACTTCCTCGATACGGTGGATCGCTACCTCGAGGCGCGTATCGATCGCAGCGAGAGCATGGTCGTCCACGGCGGGCGCACCACGCTGGTGCGGTCGTATCCCATCTCGGTGGAATGGCCGGTGCGCTGGGCGGTGGATGCGCCGTCGGTGGCGGAGTGCCGGCGGGCGGTGCGCGCCGAGCTGGGGCTCCCCGAGGACGCGCTGCTCGGCGTGGGGGTGGACCGCCTCGACTACACCAAGGGGATCGAGGAGCGCCTCCTCGCGGTGGAGCGGCTGCTCGAGCGCTGCCCCGAGCACCGCGGCCGCTTCGCGTTCGTCCAGGTCGCCGCGCCCAGCCGAACGGTGATCGAGCGCTACCGCCGCTTGAACGAGGCGGTCGACGAGATGGCCGCGCGCATCAACGAGCGGTTCGGCGACGGGAGCTACCGCCCGATCATCCTCCTGCGCGCGCACCAGGAGCCGCCGACGGTGTTCCGCTACTACCGGGCGGCGGACCTGTGTTACGTGTCGAGCCTGCACGACGGCATGAACCTGGTCGCCAAGGAGTTCGTGGCGGCGCGCGACGACGAGCAGGGCGTGCTCGTGCTCAGCCACTTCACCGGGGCGGCGCGCGAGCTGACCGAAGCCCTCATCGTGAACCCGTACGACCTCGAGGAGGCGAGCTCGGCGCTGGCCGAGGCGCTGCGCATGTCTCCCGCCGAGAAGCGCGACCGCATGCGCGCGATGCGCGCGCTCCTGGCCGAGCTCAACATCTACCGCTGGGCGGGGCGCATGCTCGAGGACGCGGCGCGACTGCGGCGGCGCGAACGCCTGGCCGGCCGCTGGACGGGCAAGTCGGCGCGGGCAAGCTAGTCGACGAGAATCGACAGGCACGTCAGCGCGCCGTCGGCCTTGGCGAGCTCGGACGTATCGACCGGCACGACGCGCAGGCCGGCGGCCTCGACGAGCGCCTGCGTCTCCGGGCAGCGGGCGGCGACGAGCGCGCCCCCGGCGCAGGCCATGGCGTTCGCCGCGCGGGCCTCGTCCGGCGGCGCCACGAGCACGCGCGCGACGCGGAACGTCGAGGCCGGCAGCGCGCCGGCGGCGACGAGCACGCAGTCGTTGCCCAGGGGCGAGCAGACGCTCTTCAGGTGGAGCACGCCGGGCGGCAGCTCGACCGTGCGGACGGCGAGGCCGCGCGGGCCGAACACCTCGGCGAGGCGCGCCGCGCCGGCCGCGTTCGTGCGCGCGGACAGGCCGACGTAGATCGAATCGCCGGCGCGGAGGACGTCCCCGCCGTCCAGCGTGGCCGGCGCCTCCATGCGGTGGATCTCGGCGCGGCCGGCGAGCGCCGCCGCGACCGCATCGACCTCCCCGCGCCGCGACGCGGCGCCGGGGCGGGCGATGAGCGCCGCGCCGCGCGCCACGACCGCGGCGTCCTCGACGAACACGCAGTCCGGGAACGCGTCGTCGGCCGGGATCTCGACGATGGTCGGGCCGAGCGAGCGCAGCGCGGCCACGTACGCGGCGTGCTGGGCGCGCGCCCGGGCGACGTCGATGGGCACGTCCGGCGGGCGCGCCGAGATCGCGCGCGCGAACGTCGACGGCACGCCACGCACGAGGGCGAGCGCGATCACCTGGCAACCCCTTGGATTTGCACGCGTCGAAGTATAGCTGCCCCGGGCGAAAAACAGGGAACGCGCGCTCGACCGAGGCCGTAAGATGACCCAATGGGGCTGATGGACCTGATCCCCGGGCTGCCGCACATCCCGCTCCCGGACATCGAGCTGCCGCACATCCCCAATCCGTTCCACAGCTCCGGACCCCAGATGCCCGAGCACGGCCCCGCCCAGGCGCCGGCGGTCGCGCCGGGCCCCGACGGCCACCCGTCGCAGAGCCTGCGCGATCGCTACATGTCGCAGGCCTACGCGACGCTGGGCATGAGCCAGCAGCAGTTCGAGGGCATGGATCCGGTGGAGCGCAACACCCGGATCAATGCCGCCTACGCGCAGATGTACATGGACAACCCCGACGTCATGAAGTGGGCCGGAATGGCGTCGTACGCGTCGGAGACGGTCGGCGTGGGCATGATGCAGGCGGGGGCGCTCAACATCCCGGGCGTGCAGCAGCTCACCGGCGCGCCCGACGGAGATCGCCTGCGCCAGCTGTTCGCGCAGGGGAACGCCGAGCTGTTCCAGGACATCTACTGGCAGCATCTCGCGTTCCAGCACGGCGGGATCGAGGAGCTGCGCCGCGCCGCCAAGGAGACCCCGGGGAGCATCGACCCCCGGCAGCTCGCGTCGTGGGCGCAGATGGACGAGGGGCAGCAGATGCTGCACGCGGCGCAGGCGAGCGGCGATCAGGCCGCGATCCGGGCGGCGCAGGATCGCATCTGGGAGGGGAACGGGAACCTCCTGCAGTTCGAGCAGCGCGAGTTCCTGCGGCGTCACGTGTACGAGGCCGCGCCCGACGCGCGCGACGCGGTCGGGTTCCTGTCCGGGCCGTGGAACGTGCTCGGCGTGAACTCACCCATTCCCGGCGGGGAGAGCTTCCACGACTACCGCGAGCGCATGGGCCGCACCGGGACCGCCGACGTCGGCGACACCGACCAGCGCTGGGACTGGATCTCGAACAGCATGCTGCCCAGCTTTCGCGACCGGGAGACGAACCACAACGCCGACATGATGCAGGACATGCGACGCATGGTGGCGAACCGCAACACCGGGATCCCGGGGCTGCCCGTGAACACGGAGGATCCGCTCGATTCGCCGACGCACCTGCCGTCGTGGGTGCCGACGTCGTTGCACCTGCCGAGCCTGTCGGACATCCCGCGGATGCTGCCGAGTCTGCCGAGTCTGCCCAGTCTCCCGAGCCTGCCGAGCCTCCCGAGTCTGCCCAGCATGCGCGACGTGCGCGAGGCGCTGCCGTCCATTCCGAACCCGTTCAGCGGGCTGTTCTAGCCTCTTCGCCGTTGGGCATCTCGTCCCGTCGGATGGGGCCGCCGCGCTCGCGCCAGCCCGTTCTGAGAAGCCAGGTGCGCGCCGGCGCGACTGGCGGGTCTGTCGGCGGGGGCCTCGGCGGGACCGCCCAGCCCGTGAACCACGCGGCCGACGAGCACTCATCGATGTAGTGCGGCGACAGCCGATACCCCAGCGCAGCCAAGTGCGTTCGCGCGTTGCCGAGGACGTATACGAGCGCGCGCCTCACCTCCGTCGGCGTGCGCAGCGGTCGCGAGTGGTAGCGGTCGGCGAACACCGCGCCCTTGCGTCCCATGACGCGATTGAGGCCCTTGGCCATGCGGATGGCCACGCCCTGAACGGCGCGCGCGAGGGCGCGGGCGTCGCGGGTCTCGACGACGAGGTGAATATGGTTCCGCTGCACGGAGAACTGGGCGATGCGCGTATCGAACCGCGCCGCCGCCGCGCGGAACGCCTTGTCGAGGACGCGAAAGCACCGCCGGCTCCGAAGCTGCCACACGTGACGCTGCACGCGCAGCGTCACGTGGAGCGGAAACCGCGCGTGGACGCTGCGCGGCAAGTGGGGCACACCCGATCCCCGCTTCGGCGGCCGCCCCAGGCGCGTTTTCCGCCGCCGCACCGGAGTGCGAAAGCCGGAGTCGAGCTGCTCGGTCGCGGGCCCTCGGTCAGCCGACCTTGGTCGGGCGCACGGAGCGCGCCGTGGACCAGAAGGTCCCGACGGTGCGCTCGTACCAGCCGGGGTATCCCTGTAGGAAGAGGGAGTAGAAGAAATGCTCGTCGGCGAAGGCCGCGTAGGCGCGCCATTCCTGCACGTCGTCGGGCTGGGGCGCGCCGCCCGTGGGCGCGCCCTTCAGGATGGCCAGCTCGAAGCGGAGGCCCGCGAGGCCGGCGTCGCTCGTCAGCGGCTCGAAGTCGGTCTGGCGCATGTGGGGGAAGCGCGCGAGCTCGCCGCGAAGCGTCTCCTCTAGCAGCTCCTTGACGCCCGCGTCCCCGCGGCGGCCGAGGAGCGGCACGAGCACGATGCGCGCGCCGCTGGTCTCGGCCGTGAGGCCGGGCGGCAGCAGCCAGCGACGGGGACCGACGTCCTTGGCGGTCCAGCCGGAGGGGACGTCGACGTCGGGGAACAGCATGGGCCGATGCTACCTTGGCCCGCGGCGGGTCTGCTACGATTCGACACGCGGAGGCGACCGATGGCGGCGGATGGTTCCGGCGGCACGACGCGGCGGCAGGCCCTGAAGCTGTGCGTCGCGGGCGCGGCGGCGTGGGGGCTCCCCACCCTGGCGGCACCCCCGCACGACGACGGCGCCCTCGACGAGGCCCTGCGCCTCGTCCACGACGCGGAGCCGAAATGCCGCCGCGGGCTGTCCACGCACGCGCCCATGGTCGCCGAGGCGCTGTGCGCGCTCGGGCTCTCCGACCGCGCCGTCGCGTTCGTCCGCGGCTACGGCGGCCCGATCCTCGACCTGCCCCGCCCGTCGACGCCGATCGACCGCGAGCGCTGGCGCTCCGCCCTCGGTCCGCGCCCCGGTGCCGCGAGCTGGGAGGACGCGCTCGTCCGCTGGGGCGACTGGAAGGCGTTCCTTCTCGACGAGCTCGCCGCCGCCCGCTGGCAGGACGTCCTCGATACCTGGGTCGCGCGCCTCGCGCCGGCGCTCGCGTCGGCCGCCACCCACGGCGTCATCCGCACCTCGCACGCCGCCCGCGCCCTGTCGCGCCGCGACACCCCCGAGCGCCGCGGCGAGCTGGCCCGCGGGCTGGCTTACTGGGCCGCCGCCTACGAGGAGCTTCCCGCGCGCGCTCGCGCCGCGGCGCCCGCCGCGAGCTACGCCGACGCGCTCGCGCGCGTCCCGCTGCACTTTCGCATCCACGGCCGGCGCCCGTCGGGCAACATCGTCAGCGGCCTCCACCAGGCGGGGCTCCTCCCCGGTTTCGCCGACGTGCGCGACCTCGCCGCCGCGCCAACCGACGCGTCCGCCGCCCTGTCCGCCCTGACCGCGACGTTCGCCGGCGTGTACCTGCGCCACGGCACGCGCCACGACGCCATCGCCTTCGTCCATGCCATCACCGGCCCTAGCGCGCTCCGCCGCCTCGCGCCGCACATCCGCCCCGAGACCGCGCTCGCCGCCTTCCCGTACGCCTGGCAGGCCGCCGCCGGGATCTACGCCGCCTACGCCCGCCCCGACGACCCGCCCGCCGCCGCGGCCGAGCCCCGCCTCTCGCCCTCCGAGCTCGCCCGCCGCGCCGCCGACAACGGCGACGATCACGCGATCAAGCTCACCGAGGCTCTGCTCGTCGAGCACGCGGTCCGCCCGGACCCGGCTTACCTCGCAGCGGCCCAGGACGCGGTAGTGCGGCTGTGAGGCTCCGCGCGTCCGCGTCGCTCCTCGCGTGGGCCGCGACCGTCTCCGCCGCGCCGCCCCCGCCGGCCGCAGACGTGTTCTCGATCTTGCCCAGCCAGACCACGCCGCCGGGCAGCGACCCCATCGGCGCGCCGAGCCCCACGCCGGCCGACCGCTGCTCTCCCGACGAGCGCCCCAACCGCGGCCACTGGCTGTACGCGCCGCTGCCCCATGTCGACGATCCGGCCGTGTCGCCCAAGCTCCTCGTCTTCCTCGCCGGTCACTACCCCAACTCGATCAGCCAATCGCTGCTCGAGGTGTGCGACGGCTCCGCCGGCGATTGCTACTGGAAGCACCGCTTCGAGGTCGCGTTCGGCGAGGAGAAGGGCTCGACCGCCAGCGACATCGCCACCTGCCCCGAGGAGAGCATCGCCAACCGGCTGCGCCGCGTGCTCGATTACCTGCGCCAGAACAACTATCCGGGGTGGGATGGGTTCAGCTACCGCGACGACGCCGATCAGAAATACCACGTCAACTGGAGCCACATCGCCGTCGCCGGGCACTCGGGCTACGCCGCCCTCCTCGCCAAGCACCGCGATGTGCACCGCGTCGTCATGCTCGCCGAGGTCGCCGACGCCTGGGGGAAGCCGGCCCAGCCGGCGGAGTGGATCGCGAAGCACGTCACCGACGTGTACCGGCGGAACGCGGCCATCCCCGCGGGCGCGCACCGGCTCGAGTCGACGCGGGCGGTCGCGCCCGGCGTCGCGCCCCACTTCGACGTGGCGCGGAACGGCCCGGTCTACCGGGCGGCGTGGCGGCACATGCTGGGAAAGGGCGACTAGCTGCGATGATCGCACTGCGAACCGCCGTCGCCGCCGACGTGCCGGCGATCCTCGCCATGATGGCGGACTTCAACCGCGGCGAGGGCATCGCGTGGGAGCCCGCGCGCGGCGAGGCGCCGCTGCGCCGCCTCCTCGGGGATCCGGCGCTCGGCACCGTCGGGCTGGCGGAGTCCGCCGGCGCGCCCGTCGGCTACTTCGTCGTCACCTGGGGCTACGACCTCGAGTGGGACGGGCGCGACGCGTTCCTCACCGAGATCTACCTCGTGCCGGAGGCGCGCCGGCGCGGGGCGGGGAGGGCGCTCCTTCTGGGCGTGGAGCGGGCGGCGCGCGACGCCGGCGCGCGCGCCCTGCACCTCATGGTCCGCCACGAGAACGCGCCCGCGATCGCGCTCTACGAGGGCGCGGGGTACACGACGCCGGCGCGGCGGTTCATGACCAAAGTCTTGCGCTCCTAGCAGGGCGTTGAAAACGCCCTGCTAGGCTGGCGCGGAGCCGGAGGCGGCGCGCCAGAGGGGGGCCCCGGCGGGCTCTGCCCGACGGGGGGTCGGAGCGGAGCGACGACCTGTAGAAGAGGCTAGCAGGCTGGACAAACGAGCGAAGCGAGTTTGTCAACAGCCTGCTAGCGTCCGCGCAGGTCCGCGGCCAGCAGCCGGTGGAACAGCTGCTCGCCCGCCTCGCGCCGCGGCGACAGGCGGCCCGCGACGTAGGCGCGCGAGCCCAGCCCGCGCTGGACCGATTCGCAGATCGCCTGGTCCTCGTCCTGGATGCGCCCGCTCACCGCCATGCTCTCCTCGTTCGCCGCCCGCGCCGCCTCGCTCACGTCCGCGAAGTAGAAATCGAACACGACCTTCATGCGATCGATGCCGAGGGGGACGACCAGGTTGGTGTCGACATACCCCTCGTAGGAGTTGAGCATCAGGTTCGGGTAGAGCCAGTAGTAGCGGGCGCGCCCCTTGCGCGTCGACGCTGTGGCCGCGTCGCCGCCGCGGGCGATGACCGGGCTCGACTGCAGGCAGAAGCGCCCGAACGTCTCGATCGCGTAGTCCTTGAACGACAGCACGCTGTTCAGGCCGCGGTGCAGATAGGGGACGTGGTAGCCGCCGTCGAGGTAGTTGTCGACGAACACCTTCCAGTTGCAGCGCAGCGTCCATTCGCGCCGGCCGGCGAAATGGAGCGAGCCGAACCCGAACGACGCGAATTGCTCCGCCATCTCCCCCAGGTGGGCGGCGAGCGGCGGCGGATCGGGATCGAGGTGGACGAACACGAGCTTCTCCCACGCCGCCACGGCGACGGGGACGAGGCCGTTGCGCGCGCGGTCGAACCCGCAGATGCCGTCGAGCTCGGGGGTCGACTTGAGCTGCCCGTCGAGCGCGTACGTCCAGCCGTGGTACGGGCAGGCCAGCCGCTCGGCGCGCCCCTCCGGCTCCGTCATGACCGCGGCGGCGTGATGGCGGCACACGTTGAAGAACGCGCGCAGCACGCCGTCGGCCCCGCGCACGACGACGATCGGCTCGCCGGCGACCTCGGCGGTCACGTAGTGGCCGGGATGCTCGACCTGGTCGGCGCGCGCGACCATCTGCCAGGTGCGGCTCCACACCGTGCGCCGCTCGCGCTCCGCGACGCGCGGGTCGGTGTACCACGGCCCCGGGATGGTCCACGACTCGGCGAGCGGCGCGGCCGCGTCGTACTCGGCGAGGATGTCTTCGAGGTCACGATCCATGGCGCGATCCTAGCTCGTCGACGAGCTTCTTGGGCGCGACGGCGCGGTAGCTCTCGTCCATCCAGGCGAGCATCATGTCGACGGGCACGTCGCGCGCCCGCGCGAACTCGGCGCTCACCCAGCCGCTCTTGCCGAGGTTGTACCCCGTCGGGCTCGCGAACGGCAGGAGCAGCGCCATCTTGCCGCTCGCGGGCAGCTTCGCGGTGACGTAGAGCTTTCCTTCGTGGACATTGATGAAGACGAAGATCTTCTTGCGCACCTTGAACACCCGGTCGCCCCACGGGAACTCCTCGACGGCGCCGGGGTAGGCGAGCGCCGCCGCGCGCAGGGTCTTCATGTGCGAGGCCAGCGTGGGGGCCTTGACTGCCATGCGCGCATCCTACCCAAGCCGTCGGCTCTTGTCGCCGGCTTGCGGGCCGCCGCCATCGGAGCGATGCTCGCGCCGGTGCGCGCCCTCCGCCTCGCCGCGCTCTTCGCATGCGCATGCTCCAACGAGCGCGCCGCCCCGCCGCCGGCGAAGCCCGTCTCGATCGACGCGCGCCCGGCGGCGCCGCCCCCCGGTCCCACCGAGGACCCCGAGCACGGCCAGTTCACGCTCGAGCAGGCCGCGCTCGGCCTTCCCGGCACCGGCAAGCCGTGGGCGCGCATCGTGACCGACCAGGGCGAGATCGCGTGCGAGCTCCTCCCCGAGCGCGCCCCCGCCACCGTCGCGTCGTTCGTCGGGCTCGCCCGCGGCACCCGCGCGTTCCTCGACCTCGACACGGGCTACTGGGTCAAGCGCCCGTTCTTCGACGGGCTGGCGTTCTATCGCGTGATCCCGGAGTTCATGATCCAGGGCGGAGATCCGCGCTCGCGAGACTACGCGCACCCCTACCTCGGGACGGGCGGTCCCGGCTACTCCTTGCCCGACGAGATCGCCCCGGGGCTCAAGTTCGACCGTCCCGGACGGCTGGCCATGGCCAACGCGGGGCCCGGCACCGCGGGCTCGCAGTTCTTCATCACCGAGGTCGCGCAGGCCGATCTCGACGGGAAGTACACGATCTTCGGCCAGTGCGGCGGCATCGCGGTCGTCAAGGCGATCGCGCGCGTGCCGCGCGACGCCAAGGACAAACCCGACCGGCCGGTGCGCATGAAGGTCGAGATCTTCAGACGTTGACGCGCGGAGCGCCTGCCCTTACAAGCAAAGATGCCATGAAGCTCAAGATCAACGGCAAGGAGCATGACGTGGCGGTTCCGGAGGAGATGCCGCTCCTTTGGGTCCTCCGCGACGTCGTCGGGCTGACCGGCACGAAGTTCGGGTGCGGGATGGCCCAGTGCGGCGCTTGCACGGTTCACCTCGACGGAAAGGCGGTGCGCTCCTGCGTGCTGCCGGTGTCGGCCGTGGGCAAGCGCGCGATCACGACGATCGAGGGCCTGTCCCCCGACGGGCAGCATCCGGTGCAGCGCGCGTGGGTGGAAGAGGACGTCGTCCAGTGCGGATACTGCCAGCCGGGGCAGATCATGGCCGCGGCGGCGCTGCTCGCGGCGAAGCCCCACCCGACCGACGCCGACATCGACGCGGCGATGTCCGCCAATCTGTGTCGTTGCGGCACCTACCTGCGCATCCGCGCGGCGGTGAAGCGGGCGGCCGAGCTGGGAGGGAAGCGGACATGAACGTCAGCCGGCGGCAATTCATCCAGACGTCGGCCGGGCTGGTGGTCGGCCTGTACATCGCGCCGCGCGCGGCGCGGCTCATGGCGGCGCCGGGCGCCAAGCTCCCGTCGCCGAACGCGTTCCTGCGCATCGCCCCCGACGAGACGGTGACGGTCCTCCTCGCCCACTCCGAGATGGGGCAGGGGATCTGGACGACGCTGCCGATGCTCGTCGCGGAGGAGCTCGGCTGCGACTGGTCGAAGATGCGCGTCGAGCACGCGCCGGCCGCGCCGGTCTACGCGCACACCGCGTTCGGCATGCAGATGACCGGCGGGTCGAGCTCGAGCTACAGCGAGTTCGACCGCTACCGCCAGATCGGCGCCGCCGCGCGCGAGATGCTCATCCAGGCGGCCGCCGCGGAGTGGAAGGTCGACCCGTCGACCTGCCGCACCGAGAACGGCTTCGTCGTGTCGGGCGGAAAGAAGCTGTCGTTCGGCCGCCTCGCCGAGGCAGCGCAGAAGCTCGACACGCCGGCGGAGGTCAAGCTCAAGGATCCCAAAGACTGGAAGGTCCTCGGCAAGCCGACCAAGCGGCTCGATTCCCCCGAGAAGGTCGCGGGCAAGGCGCAGTTCGGCATGGACGTGCGCCTCCCCGGGATGCTGACCGCGGTGGTGGCGCGGTCGCCCGTCTTCGGCGGCAAGGTGAAGTCGTTCCGCGCCGACAAGGCCAAGGCCATGCCCGGCGTGAAGGAAGTGGTTCAGGTGCCCTCGGGCGTGGCCGTCCTCGCCGACCACTTCTGGGCGGCGAAGCTCGGCCGCGATGCGCTGGAGATCGACTGGGAGCTCGGCGCGGGCGCCGAGCTCGACGACGAGCGCCTGCGCGGCGAGCTGCGCGACCTGTCCGGCAAGCCGGGCGCCAAGGCGGCCGTCGCCGGCGACGTCGACGCCGCGCTGCGCGGCGCCGCGAAGACGCTCGGGGCGGACTACGAGTTCCCCTACCTCGCCCACGCGCCGATGGAGCCGCTCAACTGCACGGTGCAGATCGGCCCCGAGGGGTGCGAGATCTGGACCGGCACGCAGTTCCAGACGATGGACCAGGGCGTCGCCGGACGCATCCTCGGCCTCGCGGCCCCCAAGGTGAAGATCCACACCATGTTCCTCGGCGGCGGGTTCGGCCGCCGCGCCACGCCGACGAGCGACTTCGTGTCCGAGGCGGTGCAGGTCGCCAAGGCCGGCGGCGGCGGCGCGCCCGTCAAGGTGGTGTGGACGCGCGAGGACGACATCCGCGGCGGCTACTACCGTTCGATGTGGCAGCACAAGATCAAGGTCGGTCTGGGCAAGGACGGCATGCCCGTCGCGTGGCGGCAGACGATCGCGGGCCAGTCCATCCTCGAGGGCACGCCGTTCGCCGCCATCATGGTCAAGGAAGGCGTCGACGCCACCTCCGTCGAGGGCGCGGCCGACTCGCCCTACGTCCTGGCGACGCCCGCGCGCCTCGTCGACCTCCACTCGCCCAAGAAGGTCATCCCGGTCCTGTGGTGGCGGTCCGTGGGCAACACCCACACCGCCTACGTCGCCGAGACGTTCATCGACGAGCTGGCGCAGGCGGCGGGGCAGGACCCGGTGGAGTACCGCCGCCGCCTGCTCAAGAGCGCGCCGCGCCACCTGGGCGTCCTCAACCTCGTCGCCGAGAAGTCGGGGTGGGGCAAGCCGCTCCCCGAGGGGCGCTTCCGCGGCGTCGCGGTGCACGCGTCGTTCGAGAGCTTCATGGCCGAGGTCGCGGAAGTGTCGATGGCCAAGGGCAAGCTGCGCGTCCACAAGGTGACCGCGGCCGTCGACTGCGGCATCTGCATGAACCCGGCGGGCGTGCGGGCGCAGATCGAGTCGTCGATCGCGTTCGGCCTCAGCGCGGCGCTCTACGGCCGGATCACGTTCAAGGACGGACGGGTGCAGCAGTCGAACTTCCACGACTACCCGATCCTGCGCATGAACGAGATGCCCGACGTCGACGTGCACATCGTCCCGAGCAAGGACAAGTCCGGCGGCATCGGGGAGGTGGGCGTTCCGCCCCTGGCGCCCGCCGTCGCCAACGCCTTGTTCGCCGCCACCGGCAAGCGTCACCGGCGGCTCCCGTTCGAGCTCACGTAGAGGAAACGCGATGATGAAGCATCGGTTTTGGGCAATCCCGGCGGCGGCGCTCCTGTCCCTCGGCGCGACCGCGGCGCCCGCGCCGACGGCGTCGAAGGAAGACGGCCTCGCCGCGTTCGAGACCGTCAAGAAGGTGCTCCAGCACCCGCGCTGCCAGAACTGTCACATCCCCGGCGACGCGCCGCTCCAGCTCGACGAGGGGCGCGTGCACACGCTCAACGTGCAGCGCGGCCCCGACGGCAAGGGCGCGCCCGGCCTGGGCTGCGGGACGTGCCACAACGCGGCCAATCTGCCGGCGAGCTACGGCGAGCACATGCCGCCCGGCGCGCCCGACTGGCACCTGCCGCCGCCGTCGCGGAAGATGGTGTTCATCGGCCTCGGCAGCGGCGATCTCTGCCGCGGGCTCAAGGATACCAAGGCCAACGGCGGCCGCGACCTCGCGGCGCTGGTCAAGCACGTGAGCACCGATCAGCTCGTCCTGTGGGGATGGAGCCCGGGCCTGGGGCGGAGCCCGGTGTCGGTCCCCCACGACGAGTTCGTCGCCAAGTTCAAGACGTGGGTGGCCGCCGGCGCCCCGTGCGCGCCCTGAGCGGGGCGCTCGTCGCCTGCCTCGTCCCCGCCGTCGCCCACGCGGACTCGGCCGGCACGCTCGTCGAGCGCGGCCTCGCCGCCATGGGTGGGGTCGAGCGGGTGCGCGCGCTGCGCGGGATCAAGATCGAGGGGATCGGACACGCGTATCACCCCGAGCAGTCGGAGCGCCCGGAGGGGCCATACCTCATCGAGTACGACGAGGTCGTCGCCTGGCGGGACCTCGCCGGCGGCCGCGTCCTGACCCAGCACCGCTCGCGCGGTGCGTTCCTCGCCGAGTGGACCGCGTCGACCACGTACACCACGCCGACCGCGACGTTTCGGATCGCCGACGCCAAGGTCACGCCGGGCGCGCTGGCCGCGTTCGAGGACGACCGCGAGTCGCTGGCGCTCGCGCCGGAGCGCGTCCTGCTGACGGCGCTCGACGCCAAGGACCTCCGCGCCGGCGGGACCGAGCTCGCCGAGGGGCTCGATCAGGACGTGGTCGCGTTCGGCTGGCGGGGGCGGGACGTCCGCCTCCTCCTCAACCCGTACACGCATCTCCCGACGCTGATGGAGGTCGTGCGCGAGCGTCCGGACAACGTGTTCCTCGCGCCGTGGGGCGACGTGCGCGCGCGCACGAGCTGGGGCAACTGGCAGATCGTGTCGGGCCTCCGGCTGCCGCTGTCGTCGTGGCGCACCATCAACGGCCTCCCCGACGCCGATTTCACGATCACGCGGGCCACGCTCGACCCCGGCGATGCGCCCTGGCCCAAGGTCGACGCCGCCGCGATCGCCGCCGCCGAGCAGCGGGTGCGCAACGGGCCGCAGCCGGTCGCGCTGTCCGGCCCGGGGCAGGAGCTCGCCGAAGGGATCCGCTTCTACGCCGGCCGCTGGAACACCACGCTGGTGCGGCAGGAAGCCGGCGTCGTCGTCCTCGAGGCGCCGCTGGCGAACGAGCTCAGCGAGGCGGCCATCGTCGAGGCGGGCAAGGTCTTCCCAGGCGCGCCGCTCGCGGCCGTCGTCTCCACCTCGGACGCCTGGCCGCACATCGCGGGCCTCCGCGCCTACGCCGCGCGCAAGCTGCCGCTCTACGTGTTCGCGCTCACCGTCCCGCTCGTCCGGCGCCTGCTCGACGCGCCGCACGCCACGCGTCCCGACGCCTGGGAGCAGCGCAGGCGCGACGACTCCCGCGCCGCCGCCGACATCCGCCCCGTCGCCGGCAAGACGGCGATCGGCACCGGACCCAATCGCATCGAGCTCTATCCGTTGCGCGGCGAGGGGAGCGAGCGCATGGTCATGGCCTACTTCCCCGGGCGCAAGCTGCTCTACGCGAGCGACCTCGTCCAGCCGCAGGGGGACGAGTTCTTCAACCCCGTGTACCTCACCGAGCTCGTCGCCGCGGTGGCGCGCGAGAAGCTCGCCGTCGATACGGTGTTCGCGATGCACGCCGGGCCGACGCCCTGGACCAAGGTGGTGGCGGCGGCGGCGAAGGCGTCTCGGCCTCAGTAGTCCGCGACGAACTTCGCCGCGCTCGCGGCGTGCGTCTTCTTGTAGGCCATGCACAGGCGCGCCGCCTCCGACGCCTGGGCGAGGATGCGCGGGCCGCCCGGGATCTTGGCCGAGCGGTCCTTGAAGAACGCGGCCATCTCGTCGAGGTGCTGCTGGTCGCAGAAGGACGTCGCGACGAACGGCAGGAACGCGAGCGTGTCGGCGGGCCAGCGCGCGGCGATGACGTCGAAGCGCTTCCGCACCAGGTCCCAGGCGAGCGGCCGCGTCGTCGGCCACCCCGACTCCGTGAACAGGATGGCCTGCGTCTCGCGCGCGTCGAACTGGTCGCCGACCACGAGATCGAGCGCCGCCTGGGCGATCTTCGGGTCGCGGAACCGGGCGAGGGCCGCGAGGATGCGCTGGCGGTCGCGCCGCTCCGGGGAACGCTTGGCCTCGGCGAGGAGGGCGTCGAACAGCGCGCGGTCGCCGGCGGCGGCCGCGGTGGCGAGCACGGCCTCGACGAGGCCGGGGGCGATCGCCTTGCGGTCGGCGATCCATTTCCGCGTCAGCTCGATCGCCTCGGCGCGCAGCGCGCGGTCCTCGCCCTTGTCGGCGACGAGGCCGACGACGATCGGGCGGAGCAGCCGCGTGTCGTCGTCCTCGTCGGGCGCGGGGCGCCAGCCGAGCTTGCGGGCGCGCGCGCCGAACTCTTTCTGCACGAACCGGCGGTAGTTCGGCCGCAGGCGCTCGGGGACCAGGTGCTCGTAGATGCCTCCGGCGAGGGCGGCGGCGCCGGCGACGATCGGGCGGCGCGGATCGGCGGCGAGCGGGGCGACGAACGCGAGCACGTCGCCGACGGGCAGCATGCCGTTCTCGACGAGCGCGCGCACGTCGTCGAGCGTGCCGACCGTCTCGGGGAGGTCGAGGGGCTTCGTGCCGCCGAGCAGCCGGCCGAGGAGGTCGCCGCGGTACGCGACGCGGTAGTAGCCGGCCGCGCCGTCGTTGGCCAGCACCCACTCCGGGCAGCCGTCGCCCAGGGGGAGGGTCGCGCGTTTCTCGGTGACGAGCGTGCAGCTCCGTCGCGTGACGCCCGCGGTGCGCCACTTCACGCACACCGGCACCTGCCACGTCTGCGGCGCCGCCCCGACCGCGCCGAGCGGCACGTAGCGCTCCTGGGTCACCTCGAGCGCGGCGGGTTTGCCGGGGGCGCACGCCAGCGCCGCCGTGACGAGAGGGACGCCGGGCTGATCGAGGAACGTGCGGAACGCGGGCGACAGATCGCGGCCGGCGGCGGCGCTCATGGCGGCGAAGAAATCGTCGGCGGTGGCGACGCCGTGGGCGTGGTCCGCCATGTAGCGGCGGATGCCCTTCTGGAACACGTCGGCGCCGATGAAGCGCTCGAACATGTCGAGGACCGCCTCGCCTTTGTTGTAGGTGATGCCGACGTCGAACGCGTTGAAGATGTCGTCGTTGGTGACGATGGGCTGGCGGATCTGCCGCGCGGTGACCAGGCTGTCCGCGCTCATGGCCTGCCCGCGGATGTCGACGGGGTGCGTGCCGTGCGTCCACTCGGGGTGCATCGCCTCGACGATCCTGCCCGCCAGCCAGCTCGCGAACGATTCGTTCAGCCACACGTCGTCCCACCACGCCAGCGTGACCATGTCGCCGAACCACTGGTGCGCGATCTCGTGGGCCGCGACCTCCACGTAGTTGCGCTGGAACGGGATGCTCTCGTCCTCGGCGCGGGCGACGATCCAGCTCTGGGCCCACGTGATCATCCCCGGGTTCTCCATCGCGCCGAAGCTGGTGGGGAGCGGCACCGACACCTCGTCGAGCTTGTCGTAGGGGAACGGGATGCCGAAGTAGTCCTCGAGGCGTGCGACGACGTCGCCCGTGACCTTGGCGGCGAAGCGGGTGTCGCCGGCGCGGCCGGACGGCGCGGCGATGCGTTGCGGGGTCTTCTTCCGGCCGGCGGGGCCGATGTCGACGACGTCGTAGGGGCCGACGGCCAGCGCGACGAGGTAGCTCGGCAGGGGCGGCGTGGGCGCGAACGCGACCGTCTTCATCCCCTCATGCTCCTCGCGCTCCGACGCGGGCGACGTGTTGCTGAACACGACGTCCGCCTTGGGCGCCTCGATCGTGAGCTGCCACGGGACCTTGAAGCTCGGCTCGTCGAAGCAGGGGAACACGCGGCGCGCCGAGATGGCCTCGAGCTGGGTGAGCGCGTACCAGCGCTCGCCCTCCCTCTGGGCGAACAGGCCGCGGTCGTCCTTGCGCGAGACGACGCCCGTGTAATCGACGTGCAGGCGGATTGGGCCCGCGGGCACCGAGCCCTCGACGGCGAAGCCGAGGAAGTTCTCGTCGCCCGCGACGGACCGCGCCGGGATCTGCTTGCCGCCGACGTCGAAGGCGGCGCGGGCGATGGTGAGGTTCGTGCCGTTCATCCACACCACGGCGGCGGGCGCCTTCAGCTTGAGTTCGATGTCGATGGTCCCGGCGAACGTGGGCTCGGACGGGACGATGCGCAGGCGGGCCGCGTAGCGCACCGGCACGGCTGCGTCCCCGAGGCGGAGCTTGGGCGGCGACGGCGTCGGCGTGTCGCCGCGCGCGGCCGCGGCGAGGCAAACGAGGGCCAGGGGGACGGACGTGCGCAGCATGGCGGGACGGTACCACCGCGCCGGCGTGGGGGCCCGCCGCGGGGGATGGCCTGCGCTTGCAACGCAGCGCGTCGGCGAGCCGAAATCGGCGCCCGCGTCCCAACACCGGACAAATCCATCGCGGTTGACGATGCATTTGGGGCCCGCATGATGGCGGTCATGGACGTCGAGCGCGCCGCGGCCGCCGTGGCCGAGCTGTTCCCGCTCATCTATCTGCGCCTGCATCGTCGCTGGCCCAAGGGGGCCTTCCGCCCCACGCCCGAGGCGATGGCGGTCCTCCTCCACCTGGAGGGATCGGGGCCGCTGACCGTCACCGAGGCGGCGCGGCACATGCGGCGCTCGCAGTCGACCATGAGCGCGCTCATCGACCGGCTCGAGCGGCGCTCGCTCATCGAGCGGATGGCCGACGAACGCGACCGGCGGCGGATGCTGGTCTGGCTCACGCCCGCGGGGCAGGACGTCCTCGCCGAGGAGCGTCGCGTCCTCGACCGGGGGCTGCTCGCGCGGGCGATCGCCGCGATGGCCGACGGCGACCGGCGGAAGCTCATCGACGGCATGCGCGCCCTGGTGGCCGCGGCCGGCCCACGAAAGGAGACATCGCAATGAAGTGTGAGAGCTGCGGCATGCCGATCGAGGCGGGGCCCTACTGCCAGCACTGCGTCGACGACGCGGGAAAGCTGCAACCGTTCGACGAGCGCTTCGAGCGCATGATCCAGTGGGTGGTGCGGCGCGAGCCGGGCATCGAGCGGAAGGTCGCCGAGGAGCGGACGCTGGCGTACATGGCGACCATGCCCGCGTGGAAGGACCATCCGCGGGTGAAACGGGGTTAGCGCGGCGGCAGCAGCCCATCCCGCACCATCTGGTCCGAGACGGCCTGCGCCAGCTCCGCGACGAACGCGTCGAGCCGCGCCGGATCGAGCGTCCGCGATATGCCGGCCCATACGAGCTCGTCCTGCTCGAAGGAGTAGACCAGCGTCTCGACGGACACGATGCGGTCGACGGTCAGGTAGCCGGGCTCGTATACGCGCCCCCAGCCCCAGCCCCAGTAGCCGCCCCAGAAGCGGCGGTAGTACGGATATCCGTACCAGTAGCCCGGCTCGTAGCGGTACTGGGTCTCGCGACCCACGATGCGCATGACGACGACCCCGGAGAAGCCGAGCTGCTCGAGCTTGGCCTTGGACTGATCGCGATCCTTGATCTCGTCGTCGGAAAGCACGGTGTAGGCGGGGACGCCTTGCGCGCCGCGGGCGCTGATCTCCCGCGCCATCGAATCCTCGGCGATGCGGCGCAGGGTGGGGTTGATGCCCACGAACAGGCCGACGACCTTCTTGCCGGCGATCTGGAGCGGACGCGCGTTCGGCGCTCGCCAGGTCGACTGGAACGTCGTGGTGGCGCACCCCGACGACGCCGCCAGGAACGCGGCGACCAGCACGGGGAGCGCGACGCGTTTCGACATGAGTGCCTCCTGTCGAACGCTAGTATGGCCTCACGCCGGAAGCTCCGGCGACGCGCTCACAGCTTGCAGCGGATCGTCGCGACGATCTCGGCCGCCGGATACAGCGCCGGCGTGAGCGTCCTCCGCGTACGGTCGAAGGCCGGCGCCGACCGAAGCAGGGGGACCATCCGTCGATCGACGATGTCGTAGGTGGACGGGCAGAGGTTCCCGGCGATCATGTGCAGCTGGGGCAGAATCGACGCCAGCGGCTGGTAGGGGCTCGCCGGCAGCCGCACCTCGAAGATTTCCCCGTACCCGTCGTTCGGCTCGGCCACGTGCTGCCGACCCGACGCACATGCGACCAGAAGCAGGGCGAGACCGGTCGATTTCATGGCCGCCTCCGCACCAGCCAGTATACGCCCGGGCGAATGACGTGGCGCAGCGATCGGCGGGGCCTTCCATAAACAGGACCTGTCCGGTCGCGCTGGCTTCATCGCGGCTGGACCACTCCTCGACTGCGTCGCGCGCGGCGCCGGCGTAGCGTCGTTCCCCATACTCCTTGTGGCCGTAGCCGGCCACGGCGCGAACATAACGCGCCGCGTGACTACTTCCGCTTCTTCTTCGCTTTGGCGGCGGGGGCGAGCTCCCACGCGCGGCGCAGCCACCCCCCCAACGCCTTCCGGTCGGAGTGCATCGCCGCGGGGAGCTCGATCCATGCCCGCATGGGCGGCTTATTGCCGATGCGCCAGGGTGAAGCGCCCGGCAGGGCCAAGAGATCGTCCTGGGCCTCCTCGGTGGGCAGGCGGACGACGATCCGCCCCTGCCGGGACACGAGGACGAACAGGCTCCCGCGCGTGAACCAGCCCTCCGAGCGGAGGATCGGCCGCAGCTCGACGCCGTCGAGCTTGGTCACGATCTTTGCCACCAGGTCGCGCAGGGTCGCGATCTCATCGTCGGTCGCCGCGGCCGTCACGGCGGGTCCACCCCGAGAGCGCGCGCCAGCTCCGCGACGCTCATGTCGGCGTTGTAGACCGTCGACCCGGGCTCGAACTGCTTGCCGTGGATGAGCCCGCCGAGGGCGAGTGGGGCGAACCCCGCGTCGCGCACCAGCCGCGCGGCGGCGTCGACCGCATCCGCGTCGTCGCCGGCGACCGGGATGCCCAGCGGATCCCCGGCGCGCCCCGTCTCTTCCCCCAGCACCCTGTACTCGATCGTGTTGAACGCCTTCACGATGCGCGCGTCCGGCAAGTGCGACGCCACCCAGCCCGACGAGCCGGCCGTGTGCGCGAGCGCCTCCCGCGCCACGGCGCCGTCGCGATCGGGGTAGGGGTTGCCGGCGTCGAGCACGACCTTGCCCGCGACGAGGGGCGCGAGCGCCGGCCCGAGGGCGGGGATCGCCGCGAGGGGCACGGCCAGGAGAACGACCTCGCCGAAGCGCGCCGCGTCCTCGGGCGTGCCCGCGCTCGCGCGGGCGCCCAGCTCCGCCACGAGCGGCGCCAGGGCTGCGGGGTGGCGCGTTCCGAACTTCACCTCGTGACCGGCGCGGTGCCACAGCCGGCCCACGGTCCCGCCGATCTTGCCGGCGCCGACGATGCCGAGTTTCATGGCGCCATTCTGCCCCATCCGCGCGGGTTGGCCAGTCACCAGAAAATGCAACCAATGAGTTGCATTTTAGGGACGGGGCGTTAATATGCAACCAGGAGGTTGCCTATGAGCACAGACCGCATCGAGAAGAAGATCGTCCTCAATGCCCCGCGGTCGCGGGTGTGGCGCGCCCTCGCCGACGCCAAGGAGTTCGGCTCCTGGTTCGGCGCGAAGCTCCAGGGCGCGATCGTCGCCGGCGCGCAGGTGGAGGGACGGGTCACCACGCCGGGCTACGAGAATCTGCCGATGGTGCTCCTCATCGAACGCGTGGAGCCCGAGCGCTTGCTATCCTACCGCTGGCATCCCTACGCGATCGAGCTCGGCAGGGACTATTCGGCCGAGCCCACCACGCTCGTCGAGTTCAAGCTCGAGGAAGTGGCCGGCGGCACGCAGCTCACCGTGGTCGAGTCCGGCTTCGATCGCCTCCCGGAGGCCCGCCGTGCCGAGGCGTGGAAGATGAACGAGGGCGGCTGGACCGCGCAGATGCGCAACATCGAGCGGCATGTCGCGACGTAGCGGCGTGCGCGCCGCGGCGCCCGTGTTCGCCGCCCTGGGCGACGAGACGCGACTCGCGCTGGTGGCGCGGCTCAGCTCGGACGGACCGGCCTCGATCTCCCGCCTCACCAGCGGCTCGGCCGTCACGCGCCAGGCCGTCACCAAGCACCTGCACGTGCTGGCCGGCGCCGGGCTCGTGCGCGACGTCCGCCAGGGCAGGGAGCGCATCTGGGCGCTGGAGTCGGAGCACCTCGAGGACGCGCGCCGGTTCCTCGATCGCGTGTCGCAGGGATGGGACGATGCGCTGGCCCGGCTGAGGAAGCACGTCGAGGAGTGAGTCACGGCGCCTAGTACGACGAGCGACGATCCGTGGAGGTGCCGATCGGATTTGAACCGATGAATGGAGGTTTTGCAGACCTCTGCCTTACCACTTGGCTACGGCACCCAAACTGCTTGCGGTCCGTACGTTTACAAGATCCGGGGGTTCGCCGCAAGGCAGAAAACCACCCTCCAGACCCCCAAAGTCCCACCAAAAGTCCCACTTCCTAGTCGCTGACACGTCCCACCAACTGTCCGAAAGCGTCCGCCGCAGCTTGCTTCTCTGACCGGTCCGCGGGTCCGTAGTGATCGAGCATCGCGTTCGTGGTCCAGCCTCCCATCGCCTTCGCGACATGGTCCCGGGCCACCTTGCGGATGAGCTGCGACCAGGTGCGCCGCAGGCCGTGGGGCGTGAGCCGTTCCACGATGCCGACCTTCCGCAGCGCGCGATCCAGGACCGCCCGGAGCGGCCAGCCGCGATGCAGCGTACCCGCCTTGGTCGGGAATACCCACCCCGCCTGGAGGCCCGGATGCTGGCTCTCCAGCATGCGCTTCCGGTGGTCGCGAAGGGTCGCCGCCAGCTGCTCCGAGATCGGCACGTCGCGACGCGACCGCTTCGTCTTCGGTGCGACCGCCTGACCCCGCCAGTTGTTCCGGCGGATGCGAAGCACGTGGCCCTCGAAGTCGACGTCGTCCCAGCGAAGGCCCGTCGCCTCCCCGAAACGGATCCCGGTGAACGCCATCGTCGCCAGGACCGCGTACCAGTCGCCTTCGTTCGCCGCCAGGTGGCGGAGCAGGGTAGCGAGCTCCTCCGCCGTCAGGCGGTTCTCGTCGTCCGCGTACTCCCTGCAGCGCGGGAGCTCGACCCGAGCGCAGAAGTAGCAGTCGGTGAGCTCATCCGCGACGGCATCCTTGGCGATGACCCGGAGCACCCGCAGCCGGTTCGCGATCGTGTACCCGGCGTAGTGCCCCTCTTCGATCTGGCGCCGGATGAACTCCTTCACGTCCGACGGCCGGAGCATGTCGATGTAGTAGTCACCGAGGGCCGGCAGAATGTGCTTCTCGAGGTCGTGAGCGTACTTGCTAGCGGTCGAAGGTTTCAGATGGGGCGCGCGCGCACGCAGCCACGATTGCACGTAGTCCGTAAGTCGAACCTTCCTTCGGGCCTGTTGGCCGGCTTCGATCTCCTTGCGGAGCTGTTCGTGCAGCTCTCGGGCTTCGGCGAGACTTCCCTCGTGTGTCTTCTGCACCTCCTTTCTCTTGCCGGTCCGTGGATCGACCGCGATCACGCGAATCCGATATGTTCCTGGTCCTGTCCTCATGATCCCCTTGTGACGCGTCTTCTCGGTCATGACGTTCTCCGATCAGGCGCGCCATCCGTTCCGCCCTCGATCCTGCCCGTGCCATGACGAAGGCGTCAAGGGTCTCGCGGCGGAAGAGCAAGGTGCCCCGCGGCCCTCTTCCGTCGGGGCGAAGTACGCGCCGGTGGACGGCGCCCCGGATCCCGGCTGGCGTCCGGTAGCGAAGGTACACGGCGGCCTCCTCCGTGGTGAGGAACGGCGACGCCGCCTCAAAAGCAGGCATCGCGCACATCAGGAGATCTGCAGTTCTTTGTAGAAGGTGACCGGCCACTCGTCCTTGACCTTGACGATCGCGTCCTGGCCGAGCTCGCGCTTCACGACCGTGAGCCACGAGATGTTCTGGCGCCGGCGGGGCA
>DATFWE010000065.1:0-10763 GCA_035259575.1 Haliangiales bacterium | reverse complement strand
CGCGTAGCCGACCATCGATCCGGTCGCGAGGATGATCTTGCACATGTTCTCGATGTGCCGCGTGGTGACCAGGTGCTCGAGGCCGTACGCCTTGCGGGCGATGAGCATCAGGGTCAACACCATCGCGAAGCCGGAGAAGATGGCGCCGGCGACGAAGTAGGGCGGAAAGATCGTCGTGTGCCAGCCGGGGAGGATCGATACGGCGAAGTCGAACGACACGACCGAGTGCACCGACAGCACCAGCGGCGTCGAGATGCCTGCCAGGATCATGTAGGCGCGCTCGTAGTGGAGCCAGTGGCGGTGCGAACCGCGCCAGCCGAGCGCCAGGATGCCGTAGATGATCGCCCGCGCGCGCGTCTTGGCCCGGTCGCGGATCGACGCGATGTCGGGGACGAGGCCGGTGAACCAGAACAGCAGCGACACCAGACCGTACGTCGACACGGCGAACACGTCCCACAGCAGCGGGCTCCGGAAGTTCGGCCAGATCGACATCTGGTTGGGGATGGGGAACACCCAGTAGAGGAACCACACGCGGCCGACGTGGAACGTGGGGTAGATCAGCGCCGCGAGCACCGCGAACAGCGTCATCGCCTCGGCGGCGCGGTTGATGCTCGTTCGCCAGCGCTGGCGGAGCAGATAGAGGATGGCGCTGATCAGCGTGCCGGCGTGCCCGATTCCGATCCAGAACACGAACCCGGTGATGTCCCACGCCCACGCGATGGTGTTGTTGATGCCCCACAGGCCGAGGCCCGTGAGCACCAGCTTGGTGAGCGAGCCGAGCATGATCAGGAGGAGGCTCCCCGTGAGCGCCGTGATGAACAGCCACGGCTTCGGGGTCTTGGCCTCGACGATGACGGCGACGTTGTCCGTGATCTCGTGGAGGTCCTTCGCCTTGAGGACGAGCGGCGCCCGCGTCGACGGCTGCTCGAGCGACGTGCTGAGGACTTCCTCCTGGGGGGCGGTCGATTCGGCGTCGGCCATGGCTACGCCATCTCCGGGTTCGGGTTGTGGATCCGCGCCAGATACGTCGTGCGCGGCCGGACGTTGATCTCCTCGAGCAGCACGTAGGAGCGCGCGTCGGCCTTGAGCCGGGCGACCTTGCTCTTGGGATCGTTGAGATCGCCGAAAGTGATGGCCTGCGGCGGGCACGCCTGCTGGCAGGAGGTCATGATCGTGCCGTCCTTGATCTCCTCGGTGCCGGAGCGGTGCGCGGCGATCTTGGCGGCGTTGATGCGCTGCACGCAGTAGGTGCACTTTTCCATCACGCCTCGGTAGCGGATCGTCACGTCGGGGTTGAACTGCGCCTTGCGTGTCTCGGCGTTGTTCGGCTCGCCCTTCATGTAGTTGAAGTAGTTGAACCGCCGCACCTTGAACGGGCAGTTGTTGAGGCAGTACTTGGTGCCGATGCAGCGGTTGTAGGCCATGTCGTTCAGGCCTTCGGGGCTGTGGTTCGTGGCCGCGACCGGGCACACCTGCTCGCACGGCGCGTTCTCGCACTGCTGGCAGGTCATCGGCTGCGTGACGGAGCGCGGGTTCTCGGGCGGGCCCTCATAGTACCGGTCGACGCGGATCCACTGCATCTCGCGCGACATGCGCACGCCCTCGGCGCCCACCTGCAGGATGTTGTTCTCGGCCACGCAGGCGATGACGCAGGCGTTGCAGCCGGTGCAGGTGTTGAGATCGATCGCCAGGGCCCACTTGCGCCCCTTGTACTCCCACTGCGGCTCGCCGAGCTCCCACAGGCTGATGAGCGGCAGGCGATGCTCGACCTCGGGGGGCTTGCGCGCCGACGTGGGGTCCTTGGCGTAGTCCGCCATCGTCCCCTCGCGCACCGGCGCGCGGTGCTCCATCTGGAAGTGCTCCTGCGTGCGCGCGAGCCTGTCCTTCGCCCCCGGGACCTTGACGATTTTCGGCGCCGCGCCGATGAAGAACGCGTTCGTCGTGCGCAGGCGCGCCACGCTCACGCCGACGGCGTCGCCGACGCGGCCGCCGCGCCGCCCCTGCCCGAACGTCAGGGCGATCGAGTCGTCGGCCTGCCCCGGCGCGATCAGCACGGGGATGATGACGTTCTCCCCGAGATCGATCATGTCGGAGACGAAGTAGCGGGACTCGGTGCGGTCGACGACGCCCAGCCGCTTGGCCGTGGCGGGCGAGATCATCGCGACGTTCCCCCAGGTGAGCTTGGCCATCGCGTCGGGAAGCTCCTGCATCCACGCGTTGTTGGCGAAGCGGCCGTCCCAGGCGTGCGGGTCGGGCGTGAACGTCAGCTCGACCCCGGTCCCCTGCGGGAGCGCGTCGTTGGCGGCGGCGGCGAGCTGGCCGCGGTTCTCGCTGACGTCGACGCGCGGGTACTCCGAGTGCGCCCACAGGCCGTCGTGGAGCGCGCGCCGCCATGCTTTCTCGAAGTCGGCGGCGCCGTCCTGCTTGAGGGTGGCGCGGACGAGGTCGTAGCCCTTCTCCGGCGCGCCGAGGAAGATCGACAGGAGCTCGGCGTCGGTGCGCCCCATGTAGAGCGGCGCGATGAGCGGCTGGACGACCGAGACGGTGCCGTCCTGCGCGCGTACGTCGCTCCACGACTCGAGGACGTGGGCCCGCGGGATGTGCCAGTGCGCGGCGTTCGACGTCTCGTCGCGGTGCTGCGACAGGTGGACGATCGCCTCGACCCGCGAGAGCGCGTCGGCGAAGCCGGAGTCGGCGGGCGCGTCGTAGACGGGGTTGCCGCCGAGGATGAGGAGCGTCAGCACCTGTCCGGCGTCCATGGCCTTGCCGAGCGCGGCGATCCCGCGCGGCCCGTCGACGGCGTCGTCGAAGCACTGCACGTACGACACCGTCTCGCCCACGTTGCCGAGCGCCAGGTTGATGAGCTGCGCGAACGCGTGCACCGCCGGCGGCTGCTTGTCGCCGGCGATGACGACGCCTTTGCCCTTGTTCTGCAGCAGGTCCTTGGCGATCGCGGCGACGGCGCGCGCCGCCGCGTCGGGGAGCGGCGCGTCGGGCGCGCCGGCCACGCCGAGCGCGCGCGCCAGCGCGTAGGTGAACGCGGGGACCTGGCGCGCAGGCAGCCGCACCCGGTGGTCGGCCATCGCGCCGGTCACGCTGAACGTGCTCTCGACGGCGTAGAGGCGCACCATCTCCGACGGCGCCAGGCGGCTCCGCCCCGCGGCGAGGCCGCGCGCGTGGCGCACCGCGCCGGCCGCGTCGTGCGTCAGGAAGTCGGCGTCGAGCGCCACCACGGTGCGCGCCTTGCTCACGTCATAGACGGTCTCGAGGCGTTTGCCGAACGCAAGCTGCGCCCCGACGCGCGCGTGGTCGCGCGCCCACGGGTCGTAGCGGTAGATCTGCGCGTTGGGCATCGCCTCCTTGACCTTGGCGAGCATGCGCGCCGTGGTCGGGGAGCGGTGCGCCTCGGTGAGGATGGCCAGCCCCTGCCCGCTCGTCTGCCGCGCGCGGCGGCCGAGCGCGACGAGCGCGGCGGTGGCCGCGTCCCACTCGCGCGTGGTGCCCTTCTCGGCGGGCGCGTCGCTGCGATCGGGATCCCACAGGTTCAGCACCTCCGCCTGCACGAAGGTGTTCGTCGCGCCCTGGCTCTCCGGGTGGCGCGGGTTGCCCTCGATCTTGGTCGGCCGGCCCTCGTGGCTCTCGACGAGGACGCCGACGGCCGTGCCGTTCCACGGGATCGCCGTGGCGAAGTAAAGCGGATTGCCCGGGACGACCTCCTCGGGCGATTTGGTATAGGGCAGGATGCGCTCGTCCGGGCGGCGGCACGCGGCGATGCCCGCCATGGCGAACGTCGCGCCGGCGAGGCGGAAGAACGTGCGCCGCGACACGCCGTCGGGCGGCTCGGCCGCGCCATCGGGAAACTCGCGCAGAAGCTCCGCCTGGAGCTCGGGCGACCCTTCCAGCTCGCGGAGGCTCTGCCACCACCGCTTGCCGTCCTGGGCCTCGAACTTGGGATAAGGCTGTCGTTTCATGTGCGGAACCTCAACGGTGGCAGCCCGAGCACCAGGTCGGGGGATGGAGCTCACGGCCGTTCGCCGCGACGGGCTTCTGGCCGCTCTTGGACAGGTCGGGCCACGTGTCGAGCATCTTCGTCACGTTGCCGGGATCGCGAATGTGGGGTGCGGGGTCGCGGTGGCACTCGAGGCACCAGCCCATCGACAGCGGCTGGTCCTGATGGACGCGGACCATGGCGTCGATGCGGCCGTGGCAGCTCTGGCAGGCGACGCCCGCGGCGAGGTGCGCGCTGTGGTTGAAATAAGCGAAATCGGGGAGGTTGTGGATGCGCACCCAAGGGATCGGCTTGTCGGTCGCGTAGCTCTCGCGCACCGGAAGGAGGAGCAGGCTGTCCGTTCGCACCTTCCAGTGGCAGTTCATGCACGTCTCGGTCGGGGGGACGGCCGCGAAATAGCTGCGCTCAGCCGTGTAGTGGCAGTAGCGACAGTCCATGCCCAGCTCGCCGGCGTGCAGCTTGTGGCTGTACTCGACG
Organism: Haliangiales bacterium; assembly: GCA_035259575.1. GTDB lineage: Bacteria > Myxococcota_A > Polyangia > Haliangiales > SHYZ01 > DATFWE01. Next base: position 6,277 of record DATFWE010000065.1, on the reverse strand, counting down.
GGCTGAACCGGCTCGAAGCCGACCTCGATGTGCTTGTTCGTCCCGTAGTACCAGAGCCCGCCGACGGCGGCGGTGGCGGCAGGTCCCAGGACGAAAAAGAAAACGAAAGGCAGAACCTTGTTCGACCACCGAGGGAAAATGTAGCGATCCATTCGCGAATCTCCTCAGGACGCGCGCGATTTCAACGCGCTGTACGTTCGCCGATCTGCCCGAAACTGCAAGGGTCAGGGTGCCGCGCACGTGCGGCAATTTGCCGCACGTGGGCTCGATGGGCCGGAGAAGCGGCGCTGTGTCTTACTAGGGGCGTTCGTCCTCGATCCGGACGGAACAATGTCGAGGCGGTGTGCCACCGCCCCTCTCTCCCGTTTTTTGATCGGGGGCGGGGGGGGGAGCGCTAGGTCAGTCCGCCAATCCGCCGGGCGCGGGGCCGGGCGCGCTCGGCCCGGCGGAGACGGGGCCTGCGTCGAGATCCGCGGAGGCGCTGCCGACGGCGCCGACGGGGAGCGACTTCGACTCCATCAGCGGGATCGCGTGGTTCGCCAGGGCGAAGCTGCCGGGATCCACGAACGCGGGCGCGTCGTCGGCGGGGCTCGCCGGCGGCGGCGTCCGCCCGTCGGCCCAGGCCCCGGTCGGGCTCCGGCCCAGGAGGTCCACCTGCTTCTTGCGCGCGTACGCCTCGTCCGACGGACGCTCGAACGCCGGCTCCGCCGGCAACGGCGCCGCGAACTCGTCCTTCCGCCGCCGCCGCCGTCTCTCCGTCCACATCGCCATGGCTTACTCCGCCCACGCCCCGTACAGCGTGGAATTGTCGAGCGGCGCCACCGACTGGAGCACCGCCTCGAACGTCTTCTGATGCGCCGCCAGCGCCTTCGCGCCCCCGACGAACGCCAGCGGCAGCCGCACCCGGCCCGCGTCGAGAAGGACGTACAGCCTGGCCTCCTCGCGCGACTTGCCGCCCGCCCCCGTCACCTGCGTCGTGAGCTGGACCATGAGCCCCGGGAACGCCGCCGACTTCACCGCCACGGGCTTCTGCGCCTTCACCTTCAGCCCCTCGGTCGACTGGACGACGAACGCGTCGAGGTGCTCCGCCAGCGTCTCGGCCGGGAGCACGCTGTCGAACAGAAGGATGGACGCGCTCTCCGGCCCCGGCGCGACGGGCGCGCGCAGATACACGCCGATCTGCGGCGGAGGAAACGCGGCGCGGGCCCAGGTCGGCGGGGCGGTGAATGCGTAGCGCATCAGTCGTGGTAGATTCCGAGCGGGGAGGTGAGGTCGGGCTTGACCACCGCGCCCTGGAACGGCCGCACCGACTTCGCGACGGCCCAGAACAGCTTGTCGTGCAGGCCGAACTGGTCCTCCTGCGCCAGGTAGCTCACGCCGTAGTAGCACAGCGCGTCGGCATACATCACGTAGACGCGCCGCTCGCGCGGGTATACGGGACGCGGGTAGCCGACGACCTCGTAGCTCACGCCCGTCAACCCCGACGCGGCCTTGACGCTCGACGGTCCCTTCTGCTCCTGCACCTCGAAGTGCTCGCGCGCCTCGTAGAAGATCGCCTCCTCGATGAGCTTCTCCGGCGGCGGGATGTTGGGCTGCCGCGGGACCAGCGGCGACACGACGATCGACGTCGGCGACGTCGCCGGCGACTCTCCCGGGGGGATCAGCCGCACCTGCAGGCCCAGGCGAACGTGCGTCCACCCCGGCGGCGGCGTCAGATCGGGGTAATGGATGCCCAGGCCCATCGCTAGGCCCTGATGGTACCAGAGGTCATCCCGCCGCGTCCTCGCCCTCGAAGATCGTGTCGTCGAAGTGCGCGCGCGGGCGGGCGCCCTGGGCGCGCAGCCTGTCGGCGCGCTTGCCGGCGTCGCGGAACCGCGGCTCGCGCTTGTGCACCTTGTCGAAGTAGTACAGCGCCTCGCGCGGGTCGCCGATCGCGTCGTGGGCGGCGCCGAGCTCATAGTACAGCGCCAGCGCCTCGCGGTCGGTGATCGTCTCCACGTAGAGCCCGCGCTTGAACTCGGCGACCGCGTCGTCCCAGCGCCCTCGCGCCGCCTGGCACAGCCCGATCATCAGGTGGCACTGCACAGCCTTCCCCGGCGCGTCGCGCACGAGCTCGAACTCGCGGATCGCCTCGTCGAAGAGCTGCATCTCCTTGTAGGCGACGCCGAGGTCGTAGTGCGTGTCCGCGTCCTCGTCGCCCATGGTCTTCGCGATCACTTTTGGCTTGGGCTTCGCGGGCGCGGGCGGTGCTTTCTGCACATCGCCCGCGGCGTGGCCCGCCATCGCCTCGACGTCGCGGAGCTTCGCCGCGACCAGCGGATGGCCCGGGTAGCGGTCGAGCAGCGACACGAGCAGGTCGCGCGCGTCGTCCCACAGCCCCTGCGACACGTAGAACTCGGCCTCGTCGAGGTCGTCCTCGAGCCCGGTCGCCGCGGCGGCCTCGCGCGGCGCCTCCGCGGGCGGCGGGGTCATCGACCCCAGCGACTCGGACACCGCCGCGTCGCGGGGATCCACCGCGAACTCACGCGAGCCGTGCTCGCCCAGATCGGCGTAGTCGAGCGCGGCGTCGACAGTGCGCTCGCCGTCCGCCTCGGGCTCCGGCTGTTGCGCCGCCATCGCCTCCGCCGCCCGCTCGGCCGCCGACATGAGATCCTCGCTCGACATCGACGTGAGGTCGCTCTCGTCGAGCTCCACCTCCCCGGCGACCTGGTCGTCCTCCACCTCCATCGTCCCCTCGTGGAGGGGGAACTCGCCCGGCGACTCCCCGATGTCGTCGAGCGAGTACTCCAGGCCGTCGTGGGGCGCGGACATTTCCACCAGCAAATCCTCGGTGTCGAGCGGCACCGCCGAGCTCTCGTCCGCCGGCTCGCCCGGCGCGCGCAGCTGGGGCAGACGCAGATGGTGGTGCGACGCCAGCGTGCGCGCCCGCCCCTCATCGCCGTCGACGGCGATGAGCTCGCGCAGGTAGCCCTCCGCCTGCTCGTGGCTGACCGACGCCGCGAGGTCGATGAGCTTCACCAGCTCGTCGCCCGCCTGCTTTCGCTGCTCGAGCGAGACATACAGATCCTTCAGCCGCTCGTGCCCCTCGATGTTCCGCGGGTCGATGCGGAACACGTGCTCGAGGTGGCCCATCGCCTTCTGCACCAGCCCGTATTTGATGTAGACGTCGACCTCGTCGAGGAGCTTGGCGAGCTGCTCGCCGTGCGCCTCGTCCTGGATGAACGTCTCGTCGCCGAGGTCCTCGACCGCGAGCTCGATGTCGCTCGTGTCCCCTTCGGCGGCGCGCGCGTGCGGCACCGGGTGGCGCACCAGCGTGCCGAGCTCGTCCTCGTCGGCGCGTGCGCCCGGCGGAGGGCGCGCCTCCCCGTCGAACGTCCCGTCGCCGGGCGCGGGCCCGGAGAACGGCTGCTCGACGAGCGGCTCCGCCCCCATCGCCGCCGTGGCGAAGCGATCGATCGCGCCCGTCGTCATGAAGCGCTTCTGCGGCGGGGCCGATCGGGCCGCCGCCTCGGGTCCGGTCCCGACGGCGCGCGCGCCGCCGATCGCCGCGAGCGCCTCGGGATCGGCCGGCTCGATCGACAGGACCTTGCGAAACACGTTCGCGGCCTCGGCGGCGCGGCCGCCCTCGGCGTGAAGGTGCGCGATCTCGCGCCACACGCTCACCGTCTTCTGCCGCTGCCCCAGCGCCAGGAACGCGCTCGCCAGGAGCTCGAGCGTCTCGATGTCCCGCTGATCGGCCTTGAAGCACACCTGCAGCTTCTGCAGCGCATGGCGCGGATCGTTGCGTCCGAGGTACAGGCGCGCGAGCTCGCGGTTGACCGGCACGTTGTCCGGCTGGTGCCACACCAGGCGCTCCGCGACCTTCATGAAGTCCTCGGTCCGTCCCTGCGCGCGCAGGTGATCGGCGGCGCGACCGAACTCGACCACCGCCGAGCCGGTCATCCCCTCCTTCGAGTACAGCTCCGCCAGCTTGATGCGGGTCGCGACGTTCTCCGGGTCGAGCTCGACGAGCTCGCGGATCGTCGCCAGCGCTTCCTTGCTCTTGCCTTCGCGGTGGTAGAACGCCGCCACCACTTCGTACTGCTGGATCGCGTCGGACAGGAGGCCCAGCTTGCGATACACGTCGGCGAGCTTGAGGTTCACCTCGACGAGACGCGGGTCGAGCTTGAGGATTTGCTTGAAGACGGCGACCGCCTTGAGGTAGAAGCCCTGCTCCCCGTAGAACTCGGCCACGCGCAGGTACGTCTGCGTGGCCTCCGCCTTGGCGCCCTTGCGGGCGTAGAGGTCGCCGATCTTGAGCCAGATCCGGACGTCGCGCGGATCCTCTTCGACGATCTTGAGAAACTCTTTGATCGCCTTGTCGGTCTGGCCCTTCTCAACGAAGCGCTGTGCCGTTTCGAGCACTTTTTGCTTGTTGATGGCCACGGCGTTCTTGGTCCCCTAGCCCTCCCTTTGCACGTTCGGGCAAAGCGAAAGCTCGACGGAGAAATGGTCGATCGGAATGCTCTAGGGTAGGGCGCCGATCGGCCACCGTCAAGTACTTCCGTGGGTTTACGCGGTTTCGACCATCCGCTCCAGGAACGACGTGGACAGGTTTCCCGCCACGAAGTCCGGGTGTGCGACCACCTTGCGATGGAGACCCACATTCGTCGCGATCCCCTCGATGACGACCTCGTCTAGGCAGCGGGAAAGGCGCTTGATCGCCCGCGGACGGTCCTCGGCCTGGACGACGAGCTTGGCCAGGAGCGAGTCGTAGTGGGGCGGGACGACGTACTGGTCGTAGATGTGGGTGTCCACCCGCACGCCCAGGCCGCCCGGCAGGTGCAGCGCGGTGATCTTGCCCGGCGACGGGACGAACGTGTTCGGATCCTCGGCGTTGATGCGCACCTCGATCGCGTGCCCGCGCGCCCGGCCGTTCCCCGGCAGGGACAGCTTGTCGCCGGCGGCGACGAGGATCTGCTCGCGCACCAGGTCCACGCCCATCACCAGCTCGGTGACGGTGTGCTCGACCTGGATGCGCGTGTTCATCTCCATGAAGTAGAAGGAGTCCCGCGCGGGCTCGTAAAGGAACTCGAGCGTGCCGACGCTGGAGTAGCCGATGGCCTCCATCGCGCGGAGGCCGATCGCGGCGAGATTTGCGCGCCGGGCGTCGTCGAGCGCCACCGACGGCGCCTCCTCGAGGATCTTCTGGTGGCGGCGCTGGATCGAGCACTCGCGCTCGCCCAGCTGGACGACGTTGCCGTGGTGGTCGGCGGCGATCTGCAGCTCGATGTGGCGCGGCTCGCGCACGTAGCGCTCGACGTACACGTCGGGGTTGCCGAACGCCGCCTGCGCCTCGGTGCGCGCGGTGAGGAGCTGCTGCCCGAACCGCGTCGCGCTCTCCACTACCTTCATGCCGCGCCCGCCCCCCCCGGCCGTCGCTTTGATGATGAGCGGGAAGCCGATCTGGGCCACCGCCTCGCGCGCCTGCTCCTCGGTGTCGAGCACGCCCGAGCCGGGAAGCACCGGCACGCCCGCGCTCGCCATCGCGGCGCGCGCCCGCACCTTGTCGCCCATGAGGCGCATCAGCGGCGGCGGCGGGCCGATCCACCGGATGTGGCACTTCTCGCACACCTCGGCGAATTCGGCGTTCTCGGCGAGAAACCCGTAGCCGGGGTGGATCGCGTCGGCGCCGGTGATCTCCGCGGCGCTGATCAGCGCCGGGATGTTGAGGTAGCTCTGCTTCGCCGGCGGCGGGCCGATGCACACGCTCTCGTCGGCGAAGCGCACGTGGAGCGCGTTCTTGTCCGCGGCCGAGTGGACGCTCACCGTCGTGATGCCGAGCTCGCGGCAGGCGCGGATGATGCGCAACGCGATCTCCCCGCGGTTGGCGATGAGGATCTTCTTCATGGTTGCGTCACTGCGAGATCTTGAACAAAGGCTGCCCGTACTCCACGGGCTGCGCGTTCTCCACCAGCACGGCGGCGACGACGCCCTCGACCTCCGCCTCGAGCTCGTTCATGAGCTTCATCGCCTCGACGATGCACAGGACCTGGCCCTTCTTCACCCGCTGGCCGACCTCGACGAACGGCGCCGCGTCGGGGCCAGGCGACCGATAGAACGTGCCGACGAACGGCGAAGCGACGGTGAAGTACTGGCCGTTCTCGGCGGCCTTGGGCTCGGCGGCGGGGCGCGGCGGGGCGGCGGGCGGCGCGGGCGCCGGCGGGGCCGGGGCCGGATGGAACGCGACGTGGGGCGTGGGGTGCGCGACGTGAACGTGCGCGGGCGCGGCCGCCGA
>DATFWE010000064.1:0-27667 GCA_035259575.1 Haliangiales bacterium | reverse complement strand
CCTGTAGGCCGTCGAAATGGTTGAGGGGCCGCGTCGAGGGGCGCGGCCCCTTTTTTTCGGGTTGACTGGTCGCGGCGGCTGGGTAGACTCACGCCCCGCTCCAGTCGGTCTCTGATGCTGCGGGGCATTAGCTCAGCTGGGAGAGCGCGGGCTTTGCAAGCCTGAGGTCGAGGGTTCGATCCCCTTATGCTCCACCGCGTGACAATCTACTGCAGGTAGGCCGGGAACTTCGGCAGCGCCTTGAAGTCGCCCGGGTCGTGCTGGATCACGAAGCGCGCCTTGGTGTTGGCGACGATCTTCTCGATGCGGTTCATCGACGCGAGCGTGTCGGCCCGATCGACGTTGATCATCGGCACGCGCTGGAACTTGCGATTGTCGCGTATGTGGTAGAGGTCGCCCGACAGGATCACGGTGCCGGACTTGGCCAGCTTGACCATGAGCACCTGATGCCCCGGCGTGTGCCCCGGCGTCCTGAGGATGCGCACGGTGCCGTCGCCGAACACGTCGTGGTCCCCGTCGATCATCTGCGTCTTGACCGTCTTGAGCGCCGAGATCGACTCCGGCGCGACGCCGGGCGGGTTGGGGCCCTGCGCCCACGCGGCCTCGGCCTTGTTCACGATCCAGGTCGACGCGGCGAACGCGTTCGCGTTGCCGGTGTGATCGAAATGGAAGTGCGAGAACGCGACGAACGTGACGTCGGCCGGCGTCAGCCCCAGCGCCTTGAGCTGCTCCATCAGCGGATGGTCGACGCGCGCGTGGATGCCGGGGGCGACGTCGGCGCCGCCCTTGGTCTCGGCCAGCTTGTCGCCGAGGCCCGTGTCCCACATGAGCGTGCCCTTGGGGTGGCGCACGACGAAGCAGGGGACGACGACCGAGCCCGCCTTGCCGTCGTACTCGCCGGTGTCGGAGAAAAAGCTCATGTCCTTGAAGTCGGCGGCGCCGCAGTCGAGCGCATACAGTCGCACCTCGGCCACGGGCTCGGCGGAGCGCGCCGGAGCCGGGATCGCGACGGCCGCCGCCGCGAGGACGACGCAGCCAACAGAGAATGACGCGCGCAAGACATTCGAGATCGACATAGTCCATTCCTCCCTCGGTGTGAGATGCCGCCCGCCCCTCCCGGAGCAGGTAAAGAAATTTGCGAAAAGATCCTTGTCGTCATTCTCGATTGGGAGTGTGGGTCCGCCGCTTGACGTCGGCGAAGACTGAGTGCATATGCACGCATCATGGGGGCCGATGTGCCCGCGGCGTTGAGGTTCCGGTGCGACGAGATCGCGACGGCGTGCGCGTGCGCCAGCCTGCGCAGGGCCGCGCGCGCCCTCACCCAGGAGTACGACGCGGCGATCCGATCCGTCGGCCTGCGCGCGACGCAGCTCACCCTGATGGCGGCGGTGGTCAGCGCCGACGGGCGGGCGATGACCGCGGTGGGGCGCGCGCTGGGGATGGATCGGACGACGCTCACCCGCAACCTCCACCCGCTGGAGCGGGCGGGGCTGGTGCGCGTCGCCGCGTCCGCCGACGACGCGCGCCGCAAGGTGCTGCGCCTCACCCCAAAGGGCACCCGCCTCCTCGCGGCGGCGGTGCCGCGCTGGGCGCGCGTCCAGGCCGCCGTCGTGGCGCGGCTCGGACGGCGTCGCTGGGCGGCCCTGCGGCAGCAGCTCGACTCGCTCACGGGTGCGACCGATATATCATAGCCGGGCGTGTTCCCCGGCGAACCGCCGCGCCGGTATGATAGCGACATGCCGGCCGGGCGATGCCCCAAGTGCGGCGGGGTGCTCCAGGACGGAGCGCCGCATTCGTGCGTGCGGCTGGCCCAGACGACCGCCGAACGGTCGCGCCCGCCGCGCGCCGCGGCCACGCCGGTCCCGGCGCCGGCGCCGCCCATCGCGCCCGCCCCCGCGCCGGAGCCGGCGCCGCCGCGCCAGCGCTACCCGGCCGAGGCGCTGCTCGACGACGACGAAGACGACCCCCGCATCGGCACGCTCCTCGGCGACCACTACCGCGTGATCGAGAAGCTCGGCGCCGGCGGGATGGGCACCGTCTACCTCGTGCTCCACGTGAACCTGAAGAAGAAGTTCGCGGCCAAGATCCTCCACCCCGAGAGCGCCGACCAGCCCGAGGCCGTGGCCCGTTTCCAGAAGGAGGCGGTGTCCGCGTCGCGGCTCGATCACGAGAACATCGTAAACGTGGTGCACTTCGGGACGTCCGCCGACGGGACCGTCTACCTCGTCATGGAGTACTTGCGCGGGCGCCCGCTCGCGCAGGTCATGGCGCGCGGCACGCTGCCGCTCGAGGACGTGGCGCGCATCGTCGTGCCGCTGTGCCGGGGCCTCGCCGCCGCCCACCGCGCCGGCATCGTCCACCGCGACCTCAAGCCGGAGAACGTGTTCGTCGCCCGGCGCGACACCGGCGACACGATCAAGATCCTCGATTTCGGCGTATCCAAGATCAAGGAGGGCGTGTTCCAGGATCGCCGCCTGACCCAGACGGGCGACGTCCTCGGCAGCCCGCTCTACATGTCGCCGGAGGGCTCGCGCGGCGACGCAGACGTCGACGGTCGCGCCGACATCTACTCGGTCGGGGTCTTGCTCTACGAGCTGTGCGTGGGGCACGTGCCGTTTTCCGCAGACAACTATCTCCGCGTCCTCCACGCGCACATCGCCGACCCACCGCGCGCGCCGCGCTCCCTGCGGCCCGACCTCCCCGAGGCCATGGAACGCATCATCCTGCGCGCCCTGGCCAAGTCGCCCGACGAGCGCTTCCAGGCCGCCGACGAGCTCGCCGACGCGTTGGCGGCCGCGCTCCCCGACGTGGACCTGCGCGCGCCGCTGTCGGTGTCGGGGGCCGCGGGGCCGCTGCCGATGCCCGTCCTCACGCCCACGCCGCGCCCCCTGGCGCTGCTTCTGACTCCGCGCCCGCCCACGCCGACGCCGACGCCCGCCAAGCTGAGCGCGACGCCGCCGCTGCCCCTGCCCGCCCCGCCGCCGCAGGCGCCGGGGACCGCCCCGACGGCGCGCGCGACCGGGCGGACGCGCGCGATCGCTGCCGTCGCCGCGGTCGCCCTCGTCGGAGCCGCGGTCGTGTGGGCCGTCGCGCTCCGCAAGCCGCCGGAGCCGGCGCCCGCCGCGGCGCCCGCGCCCGCGCCCGTTCCCGTCGCGGCACCCGCCCCCGCGCCCGCGCCCGAGCCCGCGCCCGCGCCGGCGATGGCCGAGCTGTCCGTGGACTCCACGCCCCCCGGCGCCACGGTCTTCCTCGACGGAGAGCGCCTCGGCGAGACGCCGGTGTCGGCGCGCCTCCCCGCCGACGGCAAGTCCCACTCCCTGAAGCTCGAGATGGCGGGCTACCGTCCCGAGGTGCGCGAGGTCGTGATCGACAAGAGCCACGCCGTCGCGGTGGCGCTGAGGCGCGCCGGCAAGCCGCGCCCGCTGGATCTGAAGGAGGGTCGCTAGCTGCGTCGGCTGGCGCTGCTGGCGGCGGTCGCGCTGGCCGCGCCCCCGGCGCGCGCGGACTCGACCGCCGACGAGGCGGAGGCGCACTTCCGCCGCGGCGCCGCGCTGTTCCGCGCCGGGCGGCACGACGAGGCGCTCCTCGAGTTCTTCGCCTCGGAGCGGCTGTCGCCCAACCGCAACGTCGTCTACAACATCGCCCGCTCCTACGAGGCGCTGGGGCGGTTCGACGAGGCGTACCGCTACTACGCCGACTACCGCGACAAGGAGACCGACGCGGCCGAGCGCGCCGCCGTCGAGGCGCGGCTCAAAGGGCTGGCGCCGCGCGTGGCGCTCGTGCGCGTGACGAGCGAGCCCGGCGGCGCCAGCGTCTACGTCGATCGCGAGGACCTGGGCGGGCGCGGCGAGACGCCCGTCGTCCTGGCGCTGCCGCCCGGCCCGCACACCGTGATCTGGCGCAAGGCGGGGCACGAGCCGGCGAGCCGCGCGGTGGAGCTCGTGCGCGGGCGCGAGGTCCGCGCCGACGCCGCGCTGTCGCCGATCGTCGGGGCGGTGCGGGTCACCGCGGCGCCGCCCGCCGAGATCCGCGTCGATCGCTCCGACGGCGATACCGGACCCCCCGATGCCACGTCGCCGGCGACCCTGTCCCTCGCCCCCGGCCGCCACTCGCTGGAGCTGCGCGCCGCGGGGCGCCGTCCAGAGCGGCGGGAGATCGTCGTCGAGGCGCACGGCGCGCACCTCGTCGAGGCGGCGCTGGACCCCATGCCCGCGCCCTCCGGCGCGGTCGCGGTGGGCGGGCCCGCGCGCGGGGCGGCGGTGGCCGTGGACGGCAAGGTGGTCGGATTCGTCCCGGCGGTCGTGTCGGTCGCGGCCGGCGCGCACGCGCTGTCGGTCACGCTGGACGGCTACGAGCCGTGGGGGCAGCGCATCCAGGTCGACGTCGACACCCAGCAGTTCTTCGAGCCCGAGCTGCGCCTGCGCGACCCCGAGATCGTCGCCGCCACGCGCCAGGCGCTGCGGGTGGGGGACGCGCCGGCGAGCGTGTCGCTCATCGACCGCGGCGAGCTCGACGCGTTCGGCTATGACACGCTCGCGCTGGCGCTGCGCGGCGTGCGCGGATTCTACGATTCCGACGACGACAACTACCGGTCGGTGGGCGTGCGCGGCTTCTCCCGCCCCGGCGACTACACCAACCGCCTGCTCGTCCTGCGCGACGGGCACGTGTGGAACGACGACATCGTCGGGTCGGGCTTCGTCGGCCGCGACTTCGCGCCCGACCTCGAGGACGTGCAGCGCATCGAGGTGGCGCGCGGGCCGGGGTCGAGCTTCTACGGGCAGGGGGCGTTCTTCGGCGTGGTGAACGTGGTGTCGCTCGCCCCTGGCGAGGGTCCCGCGTTCCGGGCCGGCGGCGCGCTGTTTTCCGACGGGGGGGCGCGCGGCTTCGCCCGCGCGTCGTTCAAGCCGTCCGACGACGCCGGCGTGTCGGTGAGCGCCTCGGCGTACGGCTCGCCCGGGCAGACGCTGTACTTCGACGAGTTCCGCGCCGAGCCGTCGATGGGGGTCGTCCGCGACGCCGACGGCGAGGACGCCGAGCACGCCGCGCTGCGCGCTCGCGCGGGCGACTTCGCGCTCGACGCCGCGGTCAACCGCCGGCGGCGCGAGGTGCCGACCGCCTCGTTCGGGACGGTGTTCGATCCGGCGCACGCCGGCGCGGGCGTGGTGGAGGAGACGCTCGACCAGCGCGCCTACGTCGAGGGGCGCTTCCGGCACGACTTCGGCGGCGCGCGCCTGCTTTTGCGCGTGGGCCTCGATCACGCCGACTACCGCGGCCATTACCCCTACGCCGAGGCCGCCCGCGGCGACTTCACGCTCGTCGACGAGGGGGTGGGGAACTCCGCGAGCGGCGAGGCGCAGGTGGCGCTGTCCCTGCCGCTGCAGACGCTCGCGCTCGGCGCCGAGGGCGGGATCCACCGCCTGCGCCTCGCCTACGACGACGGCCGGACCAACGTCGCCGACGAGCGCGACCTCGCGGCCGCGTCGGTCTACGCGGTCGACGAGCTGGTGCTCGGGCCGGACGCGCGCTTCACCGCGGGCGCGCGCCTCGACCGCCTTCCCGTCGGCGGCGACCTCGTCCTGTCGCCGCGGCTGGCGGGGGTGTTCCGGCCGTACGCCGCCGGGCGCACCAAGATCGTGCTCGGGCGCGCCTACCGCGCGCCGTCGTTCTACGAGCAGTACTACTCCGACGGGGGCGTCACCCAGAACCCGGCGCCGCCGCTCTCCGCCGAGACGATCGATACCGCCGACCTCGAGCACACGCACGAGCTGGGGCGGCGCGCGTTCGTGACGGCGTCGGCATTCGGCAGCCGCATCCAGCGCCTCATCGGGCTCACCACCGACGCGGCGACCGGCCTGCTCGTCTACCGCAACGACGAGGACGCGGTGTGGGCGGCCGGTGTCGAGCTCGAGGGGCGCGTGGCGTGGGCCTCGGGCGCGTGGGCGAGCGCGGCGGTCTCGGTGACCGGGGTCTTCGGCGGGGACGACAGCGCGCGCACGAACTCGCTGCCCGTCGCCGCGGCGGTCAAGGCGCTGATTCCCATGGGGACGCAGGCGGCGCTGGCGCTCGAGCTGGTGTACGACGCCCCCCGCCGCACGCGCGACGGCGGCCGCACCGAGCACGCGCTCCTCGGCTCGGTGGCCGGCACCGGCCGTCTCCCCGTCCAGGGGCTGCGCTGGCAGATCGCCGTGCAGAACGTCCTCGACTGGCGCTACGGCGTGCCCGTCGGCGACGAGCTGCGCCAGCAGGCGATCCGGCAGGACGGGCGGAGGTTCATCGCCGGGTTGTCCTACGAGTTTTGAACGTCTTGGCCCATGGCCCGCGCACGCCGGCTCGTCCAGACTCCACGCATGGACAAGGTCAACCTCGCCGAGAAGCTCGCCCTGTTCCGCGATCACTGGAACCCGCGCGTCGTCGCGGAGCTGAACGGCCAGCAGGTGAAGCTGGTCAAGTTCCTCGGACCCTTCGTGTGGCACAAGCACGACGTCGAGGACGAGCTGTTCCTCGTGGTCAAGGGGCGCTTCCGCATGGAGCTGCGCGACCGCACCATCGAGCTCGGGCCCGGAGAGCTGGTGGTGGTCCCGCACGGCGTCGAGCACCGTCCCGTCGCCGACGCTGAGGTCGAGGTCGTCCTGTTCGAGCCGGCGACCACGCTCAACACCGGCGACGCCAAGGGCGACGCGAGGACGCGGGCCGAGCTCGACAGGATCTGACCTAGGACCCTTCGACCGGGTCGGACGGCGGAGGCGGAGCGGGCTCGGGCGCGGGATCGACCGTGGGCGCCGGCGCGGGCTCGGAAGACGGCGGCCCCGACGATTCCGTCGGTGCGAGCACGGGGACCGGCGCGCCCGGAGTCCCCATCGTTGCCACCGGAGGTCCCATCGCCATCATCCCTCCGCCGCCGCGCCGTCGCCGTCGCCGTCGCCGCCGCTTCTTCTTGCCTTGGCCCAGCTCCGGTCCGTTCGCGGGCGCGCCGTCGGGCCCGGGCGCCGCGGCGACGCCGGGCGGCGCGCCCGGCTGCGGCTGGTGCGACGGCGCGTGCGGCCGCGGCGCGGGCGGCAGCCGCGGACCGGGCGGCGGCATCGGCGCGTCGGCGGGCATCCAGAAGCTCACCGTCGGGGAGGGCGGCGCGCCCGGATGGAGACCCATTCCCCTCTTCTTCTTGCGGCGCCGCCGGCGCTTCTTCTTCGATCCGAAAGGCTCCGCGCCCGGCTGGCCGGGCTGCGGCGAGCCGGCGGCGACCGGGAACCGCGGCGCGGCCCCGGGATCGGTCCCGGTCGCGGGAGGTCCGGCCTGCGCCGCCGCCGGGGCCGGCGCCGGGGTCGCCACCGCCGGCACGGCGCCGAACGGCCGCCGCTGCTCGAACCGTCGCTTGTGTTTCTTCCGCGCCAGCGGCGTATCGTGCGGCGTCGCCGACGCGACCGGCGCCATCGCAATCTTCATCGGCCGCCGCACGTACTCGACGATCGGGCCCGACTTGGCGCCGCGCGGCGACGCCGGCGCGTGGGCGTGGGGCGCCGCGCTCGCGGACGGGGGCGGCGCCGCCGCGGGGGTCGCCGTCGGGGCCGCCGGGACCGCGGGCGGCGGTGCCGGCGGGTGACCGTTCCCGCCCGGCGCGATCACCGCCACCGGCGACGTGAACACCACCGACGGCGGCGTCCTCACCTTGACCGCCGGCGGGTGCCCGACCGCGGGCGGCGCGAGCGGCGCGCCGCCCTTGCCCTTCTTCCGCCGCTTGCGCCGCTTCTTCTTGCCCGCGCCCGCCTGATCGCCCGCGGCGTGCGCGCGCGGCCCCTCGACCGGCGCCCGCTTGCGCCGCTTGAGCACGGTGATCTCCCCGCCCTCCTCGTCGTGGCCCTCCTCGACGAGCTCCGCAGCGGTGCGATCGATGTCCTCGACGGTCTCCGGCTCCGGCGGCGCCGCATCATCGACCGGGGCGGGGGCCGCCGGCTCGTCGAGCGAGATCATCCGCACCCGCGGCGCGACGTCCTCGGGCTCCTCCTCGAGATCGCCCTCCGCTTCGCGACTCCAGCGCACCAGCTCCGCCTCGAGCGCTTCGGCCTGCGCCGCCGCGGCGCGCGCCTCGGCCGCGCTGCGCAGGTCGTTGTCGCAGCGCCCGCAGCGCGTCGCCTTCGCGATCTTCTCCCCCAGGTAATCGAGGATCACCGTGTTGCGGCACAGCGAGGTGCGCACGTAGTCGAGCAGCGCGTCGAGGCGCCGGCGGTCGGCGATGCGCCGCTTCTCGTACTCCATCGCCCGCTCGCGCACGGCGTCGCGATCGGGCGGCGGCTCGGGCAGATGGTAGCGTCCGCCGCGCTCCTCGACGACCCAGCCCTCGTCCTTGAGCAGTGACAGCACCGTGCGCGTGCGCTGCGCCCCCACGTGCGACGACGTCGCCAGCTCGCCGAGCGTCGGCCGCCGCGCGCCCCAAGCCGCCAGCGCGTCGAACACGCCCAGCACCTGTCGCCGCGTCGGATACGTCCCCTTGAGGAAGTGCTCCTGGATGGCGACGTCGTCGGGCGAGAACAGGAGGACGCAGCGCGTGGGCAGGCTGTCGCGCCCGCCGCGCCCCGCCTCCTGCGCGTACTGCTCGAGCGAGCCGGGGACGTGGTAGTGGAGCACGTAGCGGATGTCGGCCTTGTCGACGCCGAGGCCGAACGCGTTCGTCGCCACCATGACCAGCCCGTGGCGCTGCGTCCGGCTGGCCATGAAGCGCGACTGCATCTCGTCGCGCTCCGACTTGTTCATGCGCCCGTGGTAGGTGGCGACGGGGATGCCGTGGCGCGCGAGATCCTCGCCCAGCTTCTCCACCGCCTTCACCGTCGCGCAGTACACGATCCCCGGGCGCTTCAGCTTCTTCAGCAGCGTGACGAGGATCTTTTCCTTCTCGTCGTCGCCGGGGCAGGTGATGACCTCGAACGACAGGTTGGGCCGGTCGAACGAGGTGGTGACGATCTTCGCCTTGGGCATGCCGAGCTGGAACAGGATGTCGTCGCGGACGTGGGGCGGCGCCGTCGCGGTCGTCGCCAGGACCGGCGGCCGCCCCAGATCCTCGATCGCCTGCCGCAGCGTCAAGTAGGCGGGGCGGAAATCGTGGCCCCACTGTGACACGCAGTGCGCTTCGTCGACGACGAAACGTGACACGCCCGCCTTGCCCGACGCCTGCACGAGCAGCTTGCGGAACTCCGGGTCGGCCATGCGCTCCGGCGTCGTCAGGAGGAGCTTCCCACCGGGCGCGTCGACGAGCGCCATCATCTCCCGCTTCTGCTTGACCGTGAGCGTGGAATCGACGCGTGCGATCGCCACGCCCTTCTCCTGCATCTTTCTGACCTGGTCGGTGATGAGCGCGAGCAGGGGGCTCACCACGACGGTGAGACCGGGCAGGACCAGCGACGGAAGCTGATACAGGAGCGATTTGCCCGACCCCGTCGGCATCACCGCGAGGACGTCGCGCCCGGCGAGGATGTGGCGCAGCGCCTCGGCCTGCCCCGGCCGGAGCTCGGTGATCCCCAGGACTTCGCGCCCGACTTTCATCAAGGCGGGCAGCGTCACCGCCTTCGGTTTCGGCGCCGCCGCCGCGCGCGCGCGTTTCGCCGGCGCGGCGCGCCTCGGTTTGGCCGGCGCCGCGGCCTTGCGCGGTGCACGTCTCGCTGGGGGCTTCGCGGCAGGCTTGGCCCTGGCCTTCCCCGCGGCCGGCTTCTTCGCGGCTGTCTTCTTACTCGCCATCGGACATGGACGAAAGGCACGTCCGCACCCCCCGGACGGCGCCTCACGGCCCACCCATTTCATAGCACAGTCCGGTATCGTAGGGCATGGCTTTCGTTCGTCCGGTGCACGAGGCCGAGAATCGCCTCGCCCGCTTCAACGGCGAAAAGGCCGCGATTCTCGCCGAGGTGGAGCGACGCGTCGTCGAGGACAATCTGCACCGGGCCCGCCGCGGAGGCGAAGCATCGCTGGAATACGTCTTGAACGACGTGGCGTTCCAGGAGATCCGCCGGCTCGAGCGCAGCGCGCGGTCGTCCGCGGACAAGAAACGCCTCGGCGAGTGGCGGGATCTCGCCCGCCGGCTCGGCGGCATGACGACCGAGGAAAAACGCCGCCACCTCGAGCGGCTCGTGGAGGAATACGCCGGGGACGTGTGCGGGAATTTCCGCCCCGGCGTGTACCGCTTCGCCACGCGCGTGCTCCCCGCCGTGCTCGGCGGGATCCTCTCGCCCCGCAGCCTCACCGACGGATCGTTCGGCGATCCGTCGGGGAAGATCGTCGTCGATGGACCGCTCGACGAGCTGCGCGAGGCCGCGGATCGCGGGACGCTCGTCGTCGTGCCGACGCATCTGTCCAACATGGATTCGGTCGTCCTCGGGTGGTCGCTGTACATCGCGGGGCTGCCGCCGTGCACCTACGGCGCGGGCAAGAACCTGTTCTCCAATCCGTTCGTCAGCTTCTTCATGCACAACCTCGGCGCCTACCGCGTCGACCGGCGCATCGGGCACGCGCTGTACAAGGACGTGCTCAAGACGTACTCGCAGGTGCTCCTCGAGCGCGGCTACCACCAGCTGTTCTTTCCCGGCGGCACGCGCTCGCGCCCGGGCTCCGTCGAGAAGAAGGTCAAGCTCGGCCTCCTGTCCACGGCGCTGGCGGCGTTCCAGACGAACATCGCCGAGGCCAAACCCCACGGTCGCATCTACATCGTCCCCGCCACGATCAACTATGCCATCACGCTCGAGGCGGAGACGCTCATCGCCGACTTTCTCGCCGAGGAGGGCAAGCACCGCTACATCATCGAGGACGACGAGTTCTCGCGCCTCGGGCGCATCGCCGACTTTTCGCGGCGCGTGCTCGCCATGGAGTCGTCGCTGGTGATCCGCTACGGCGCGCCCCTCGATCCGCTCGGCAACCGCGTCGATCCCGAGGGCGAGTCGATCGACCCGCGCGGCCACCGCGTCGATCCCGCGACGTACGTCACCGGCCCCGACGGCAAGGTCGAGCACGATCCCCAGCGCGACGCCGAGTACACGCGCGCGCTCGGCGAGGAGCTCGTGCGCGCGTATCGGCGCCTCACCGTGTTCATGCCGACGCACATGGTCGCGCGCGCGATCTGGGAGCGCCTGGCGGCGGCCGCCGGGACGCGCGACCCGTTCCGCCTGCTGCGCGCGGGCGAGGGCGAGGCGCCCGTCGACGGCGTGCGCGAGGACGTCGCGCGCGCGCGCGCCGCGCTGGTCGCGCGCGGCGACGCCGGCGTGCTCGCCGAGCGCTACCAGACCATGCGCCCGGGCGACGTGGTCGACGAGGCGCTCGTCATGTTCCGCGGCTACCACACCCGCCCCGTCGTCGAGCGCGTGGGCGAGCGGCTCATCGCGCGCGACCTGCGCCTCCTCTTCTACTACCAGAACCGGACGGCGCACATCGGGACCGGGGTGTGGTCGTGATCGGCATCGTCGGCGCGGGCGAGTGGGGCACGTCGCTGGCGGACGTCGTCGCGCGACGCGGCAAGCCGGCGCTCCTCTGGTCCGACAGCGCAGAAATCGCCAAGGAGATCAACGAGAAACATACGAACGAGCGACATCTGCCCGGCGTCGCCCTCGCTCCGCCCGTGCGCGCGACCGCGGATCTCGGCGAGCTCGCCGCCGCCGCGCAGCTGCTCCTCCTCGCCGTGCGCTCGCCGCGCGTCGAGGCGACGGTGCGCGCGCTCGGCGACGTGGTCAGCGGACGCCACGTCGTGGTGCATGCGATCGGCAGCCAGACGCACGCCGGCCGCGTGTCCGAGCTCGTGCGGCGCGAGACGCCGGTCAAGCGCGTCGGCGTCGTGGCGGGCCCGGCCCTCGCGAAGGATCTGCGCGCGGGGCGCCCGTGCGCGATCGTCGCGGCGTCGCCGTTCGAGGGCGTGACCGCGCTGGTGCGGCAGGCGGTCGAGGCGACGCCGATCCTGCGCGTGTATCGGTCGAGCGACCTCACCGGCGTCGAGCTGGCGTCGGCGCTCACCGGGGCCTACACGGTCGCGTTCGGGCTCGCCGACGGGATCGGGCTGGGGACGGGGCCGCGCGCGGTGCTCCTGTGTCGCGCCCTCGCCGAGGCGGCGCGCCTCGGCGTCGCGTCGGGGGGACGCGAGCGGACGTTCTCCGGGCTCGCGGGCCTCGGGAACCTCGTCGTGCGCGCGTCGAGCGAGGACAGCGACGATTACCAGCTCGGATTCAAGCTCGGCAAGGGCGAGACGCCGGCGCGGCGGGAGACGGAAGGGACGCGCGCGGCGCAGGCCCTGGTGCCGCAAGCCCGCGCCCTGGGGGTGCGCGCCCCCATCCTGGAGGGTCTCACCGCTGTGGTCGAAGGTGGGGTGGCGGTGCGGGACGCGGTGACCCGGTTGATGGAGAGTCACGCCGAAGAAGAATGAACTGGTTGAAACCCGAGGGGTCCCCGGTGTACACCATGGATCCCTGCATGCTGCTGGCGTTTCTCCGCGGAGTCGTTCTCGGGTTTGTCGGGGGTATCCCGGTCGGACCGGTGAACGCCTCGGTCATCGACACCGCGCTGCGT
The DNA here is from genome assembly GCA_035259575.1 of Haliangiales bacterium. Taxonomy (GTDB): domain Bacteria; phylum Myxococcota_A; class Polyangia; order Haliangiales; family SHYZ01; genus DATFWE01. The sequence goes on along the minus strand of DATFWE010000064.1, from coordinate 15,139 downwards.
AAATGCTTCCGCCGGGCCTTCGCCACGGGGCTGGGTGGAGCGTTCGCGGACTTCGTCTATTGCCTCATCTGCACGCTCGGCCTGGGCACGCTGTTCAAGACCGTTCCGTCGCTGGAGCCGATCTTCCTCGGGGTGGGCGGCGTGGTCCTCCTGGTCTTCGGGGTGAAGACGGTGCGCACGCCGAGGATGGCGCCGGACCACTACGCGCGCCCGCCCAGGCCGGTGCAGGGGCGCGAGCTCCTGGGGGCGTTCCTCCAGGGCCTACTCCTGACCGTGATGAACCCCGCGGCCGTCGTGTCGTGGGTGCTCCTGGCCAGCACGGTCCTGGCCGGGGTCAAGGACTGGGGGGCGGTCTACGCCTCGACGGGCGTTTTCCTGGGGACCTCGATGTGGTTCCTGTTCATCGCCTGGCTGGCGTCGAAAGGAAGGGTCAAGCTCGGCCACAATGCCGTGTGGGTGACGCGCACCGTGGGAGCGTTGCTCGTCGCGTACGGCGTGTTTCTGATGTTCAAGGTGAGCATGAACGTGTGGGCGCACCGCCTCTAGGGTGGCCATGAAGAAAGCGGAGAAGCTTCTCGCCAAGGGCAGGGGCCTCGAGAAGAAAGGGAAGCGCGACAAGGCACTGGACGTGTATCGGGAGGCCTGCCGCGTGGAGCCCTACGACCCCGAGCTGTGGACGGCGCGAGCGAACGCGGCGGAGGCGGTGGGCCTCGCCGGCGAGGCGGCCGAGGCGCTGTTCCACGTGTGCGATCTGTACGCGCGCTCGGGCATGCAGGCCGATGCCCTCGCGGCGGCGAAGCGCGTGCTCGCGCTCGACAAGGGCCACCCCGGCGCGCGACGGCTCCTGCGTCTGCTCGACCGCGAAGAGGCCGCGCCGCCGCCGGGTCCCGCGGCGGCCGCGCCGTCGCCGCCGCCGGATGCCGTGCCGGAGCTCGTGGCGGAGCCGGAGGCGCCGACCGAGACGATCGTCGAGCTCACGGCGGACATGGCCAAGCGGAAGCGCCCCACGACCAAGCCGCCGCCCGTCCCCGACGAGGAGGGCGAGGAGAAGATCGCCCAGCATTTCGACGAGGCGTTCGAGCAGGCGTTCGATGAGGTGGCGCTGCGCGCCGCCGGAGCCGGGCTCGACACGATCTCGCTCGTCGACAAGATGCCCGCGCGCTCGGTGAACGGCGGCAGCGCGTCGGAGATCCCGCTCGACGAGGAGGCCAAGCTCGACGTCGTCCAGGCCGTGGCGTCGACGCTGTCGTCGAGCCCGCTCCTGAGCGAGCTCGACAGCGACCTGGTGCGTCAGCTCATCGATTGCTCGCGGCTCGTCCATCGCCGGACCGACGAGGTGGTGTTCCGCCAGGGGGAGCTCGGGTCGAGCCTGTACCTGATCCTCGCCGGCGAGGTGGCCGTGTTGACCGAGCCGGCCAAGGGGCCCGCGCGCGAGCTGGCCCGCCTCCGGCCGGGGGCGTTCTTCGGCGAGATGGCGCTCCTCACAAACGGGCCGCGGTCGGCGACGGTGCTGGCGCAAAAGCCCTCCGACTTCCTCGAGGTGTCGCGCAAGGCGGTGCGCGAGCTGGTCGACCGCGATCCGCGCGTCCTCAAGCTCCTCATGCGGTTCTTCCGCGCGCGGCTGGTGGGGACGCTGCTCCAGACGTCGCCGCTGTTCCGCGGCTTCTCGCGCGACGAGCGGCGCGACCTCGTCGGGCGGTTCCGCCTGCGCGAGGTCGCGTCGAGCTACGCGGTGGTGAAGGAGGGGGATCCCGCGGAGGGTCTGTTCGTGGTGCTCGTCGGGCGCCTCGACGTGGTGCAGGCCGACGGCATCCGGCTCGGCGTGCTCGGCGTGGGCGACGTGTTCGGGGAGATGTCGCTCCTCGACGCGGGGCAGGCCATGGCCTCGGTGAAGACGCGCGGCCGCGCGTGGGTGCTGCTCCTTCCGCGCGACGATTTCTACGCCGTGGTGGAGCGCCATCCCGAGCTCGGGAGCCAGCTCGCCGCCCTGGCGGCGGAGCGGCGCGAGCGGAACCGCCTCGCGCTCGCGCCGGGGAAGGGACGCGTCAGCGAGGAGCGGGTCGAGCCGGTCTAGCCGCCGGTGGTGTTACCATGGCGGCCGGGTGATCGGCGAGATCGTCGGGAGCTACCGCATCATGGACACGCTCGGCGCGGGCGGGATGGGCGTGGTCTATCTCGCCGAGCACCAGGTCATCGGCCGCAAGGTCGCGATCAAGGTGCTCTTGCCGGAGCTGTCGCACAACCACGAGGTGGTGAACCGATTCTTCAACGAGGCCCGTTCGTCCGCGCTGATCCGGCACCCCGGCATCGTCGACATCATCGACTTCGGGCACCACGCGAACGGCAGCGCGTACATCGTCATGGAGCACCTCGTGGGCGAGACGCTCGGGGCGCGCCTGCGCCGCGCCGGCCGCATTCCCGAGGCCGGCGCCGCGGCCATCGCGCGGCAGGCCGCGGGCGCGCTCGCCGCGGCCCACGGGCAGGGGATCATCCACCGCGACCTCAAGCCCGACAACATCTACCTCGTCCCCGACGCGGACGTGATGGGCGGCGCGCGCGTCAAGATCCTCGACTTCGGCATCGCCAAGCTCAACGCCGGCGTTCCGCAGAGCGTCGCCAAGACGCGCACCGGCGCGGTGATGGGGAGCCCGCTGTACATGTCGCCCGAGCAGTCGCGCGGCGCGGGCCACGTCGACGAGCGGTCAGACGTCTACTCGCTCGGGTGCGTGATGTTCGAGATGCTCGCCGGACGCCCGCCGTTCGTCGGCGAGGGCGTCGGCGAGGTCATCGGCATGCACATCCACGTGAAGCCGCCGCGCCTGCGCTCACTGGTGCGCGGCGTGTCGCCCGCGTTCGATGGGCTCATCGCGAGCACGCTGGCCAAGCAGCCCGAAGACCGGCCGGCGTCGATGGGGAAGCTGATCCAGGCGATCGACAAGGCGACGCGCGGCCGCTTCGCCACGAAGGCGCTGGGAGGCGACGTCGTCGCGTCGGGCGCCCAGCCCGCGCCGGCGGGCCCCCTCCCCAGCACGCTGGGCCGCGGCACGGGAGAGATCGTGGAGCCGGCCGCCGATCTGCGGGTGCCGATGCGCCGGCGCTGGCCGCTGGCGCTGATCGGCCTCGCCCTGGTCGGCGCCGTCGCCGCGGCGATCGCGATCGGATCGCGACCCCGGGCGCCGGCGGCCGCCGCGCCCGCGACCCCCGACGCCTCGCCGCCGGCCCCGCCCGCGACGGCGCCCCCGTCCACGTCCGCGCCCGCGCCGGCGCCGCCGCCACGCGTGCGCATCCGCTCGACGCCGCCGGGCGCGCGCGTGGTCCGCGTCGGCGACGGGGCCGTGCTCGGCGTCACACCCTGCGACGTCGAGCTGCCCCGCGGCGCGGAGGCACGCCTCCGGCTGACGCTCGCCGGCTACCGCGACCAGGAGCTTCGCGTCAAGCCCGACGACGATCGCGACCGGAGCGTCACGCTCGACGCCGTCCGCCGCGAGCCGACGCCCGCGCCGCAGCCGCCGCGCAAGAAGGGCGATCCGGTCGATCCATTTGCCCAGTGACGGAGGAGGGTCCATGCGCACGATGACGCTTCTTGCGGTGCTCGCCTCGCTGGCCGTCGGGACGGCGGCGCCGCGCGCGGCTGCCGCCCAGACCGCCAAGGCCGAACGCGCCGCGAAGGCGCATTACCTCAAGGGCGCGAAGCTGTTCAACGCCAAGCAGTACGACCAGGCGCTGGCGGAATACCGCGCCGCCTACGCGCTCTCCCCCAAGCCCGCGCTCTTGTTCAACATCGCGCGGGCCCTCCACGAGAAGGGCGACAGGACGGAGGCGCTGGCCCACTATCGCCGCTACCTCGCCGAGGCGCCGACCGGCCCCGTCGCCGCGGAGGCGCGGGAGTACGCCGCCGCGCTCGAGCGGGAGCTCGCGCCGCCGCACGTTTCCGCGGAAACGCCGGCGACCCCGCCCGCGGAAAAAGCCCCGGCCGAGCCTCCGCCCGCGGCGCCCCCGCCGGTCACGCCCCTTGCCGCGCCCGCGAATCCGGAAGCCGCTTCGGCGGAGGTCGTCACCAAGGCCGAGACCACTCCGGAGCCGAGCCCGTTCCGCGCCGGCCTCTTCGCCGGGCTGAGCGCGGCCACCATCTCGTGGGCGGACTGGAACGGCGGGTTCCGCTTCGGGCCCGCGGTCGGCGTCTTCGGCAGCTATGCGCCGGCCCCGTGGTTCGCGCTCCGGATGGAGGTCCTCTACGCCCAGAAGGGGTCGGGGTCCGACACTGTCAACTACATGGCGTCCTGGCGCATGGACTACCTCGACGCGGTGCTCCTCGGGCAGGCATGGTACTGGCACGCCAACTTCGTGCTCGGCGCCTACGCGGGCAAGCACATCGGCGGCGACACGCCATTCGACGAGGCCTTCTTGAAGGGCGGCGATTTCGGGCTGGTCGTCGGCGCCGGACTGGCGCTCCCGGTCGGCGGCGGCGCCGCCACCGTCGATCTCCGCTACGAGCACGGCCTGTCCAGCCTGAAGAACGATGCCGACGCGTTCAGCCGCGTGGTCCTTTTCACCGTGGGCTACTCGATGCGCTGATTAGAAATAGTACGTGCCGATCAGATTGAGCTCGGCGCCCCCCGCCTTCGCCGGCACCGCCGCGTACGGCATGGTCGTGTCGGCGTCCTTGCGCCACATCGCCACGCCGCGCAGCTCGGCGGCCAGGCCGATCGGGCCGAAGAGGCGCTCCACCCCCACGCCGAGATGCACATGCGTCTCCCGGACGTCCTCCTCGATCGTCATCCCCTTGGCGTCCACGTACGAGACCTCGTCCTTCGTCCCGCCGATGCCGGCGAGGAGATAGAAGTCCACCGCGCCCAGATCGAAATGGTACGAGCCGGTCACCGTCATCGGGCACGATTCGCGCCGGTAGGCGCCGTCGGCGGCGTTTCCGCGCAGATCCTCCACCGCGATCTCCAGGCCCCACGTCGCGCCGAAGCGGACGCGGAGCTGCAGCCCACCTCCGGCCAGCGCGGTCCGGTCGCCGGTGTCGAACGACCGGATTGCCTGCGCGCTCGTGCGCAGGCCCAGGCCCCACAGGACGTCCGCCCGCGAGACCCCCGGAAACAGGAACATCGCCGCCAGCAACGCCTTTCGCATGCACCGGTCCATGCACCGGTCTCTTCCACACCCCGTGCCACCGCCAAGTGCGCGAAACGCCGCGCCCGGCGTGTCGCCGCTGTGACCCCGCGTTCACGTCTTGCGGACCGCGCTGCCGCAAGATACAACGCCCACCCATGGCTCGCTTCCTCGTGACCGGCGGCGCCGGCTTCATCGGCTCGAACCTCACAAAGGCCCTCGTCGAGCGCGGCGACGACGTCGTCGTCCTCGACAACTTCTCGACCGGCCGGCGCCAGAATCTCGCCGGCCTCGAGGCCCGGGTCGTCCTCCACGAGGCCGACGTGCGCGACGCGCGCGCGGTCGAGCGGGCCGTCGACGGCTGCGATTTCGTGCTCCATCAGGCCGCCCTCCCGTCGGTGCCACGGTCGGTCGAGGCGCCGCTCGAGTCCAACGCGGCGAACGTCGACGGGACGCTCGCCGTGCTCGAGGCCGCCCGCAAGGCGCGCGTGCGCCGCGTCGTGTTCGCCGCGTCCTCGTCGGCCTACGGCGAGACCCCGACGCTCCCCAAAGTCGAGACCATGCCGACCCAGCCCCTCTCCCCCTACGCCGCGTCCAAGCTCGCCGGGGAGCATTACATGCGCGCCTACCACGCATCGTACGGCCTGGAGACGGTATCTCTACGATATTTCAACGTTTTCGGCCCGAACCAGAATCCCGAGTCGCAGTATGCCGCGGTCATCCCGCGCTTCGTCACCGCCGCGCTCGCCGGCCGTCCCCCGACCATCTACGGCGACGGCCTCCAGTCGCGCGATTTCTGCCACATCGACAACGCGATCGAGGCCAATCTCCTCGCGACCGTCGCGCCCGGCGCGGCCGGCGAGGTGTTCAACATCGCCTGCGGCGAGCGCATCACGCTCCTCGAGGTCATCGCCCGCCTCGCGGCCATCGTCGGGCGCCCGATCGAGCCGATCCACGAGCCGGCGCGCGCCGGCGACATCAGGCACTCGCTCGCCGACATCGGCCGCGCCCGCGCGGTGCTCGGCTACCGCGCCGCGGTCGGCTTCGACGACGGCCTACGCCGCACCGTCGAGTGGTACCGATGCGCAGCATGACCGGCCACGGCCGCGGCACGGCGGAGACCGACGATCGTCGCGTCACCGTCGAGGTCCGCGCCGTGAACCACCGCTTCCTCGACTTGAAGCTGCGCGTCCCGCTCGACGCCGAGGTCGAGCGGCGCGCCGCCGAGGCGGTGCGCCGCCGCGTGGAGCGCGGTGCGGTCACCGTCACCGTGCGCGAGGAGGGTCCCGGCACGCGCGCGGTCCGTCTCGACCTGCCGCTCGCCCGCGGCGTCCACGCCGCGCTGGCCGAGCTCGGGCGCGAGCTCGGCCTCGACGGAGAGATCCCGGTGTCCCTCGTCGCCGCCCAGCCGGGCGTCCTGGCGCTCGGCGAGCCCGCCGAGGGCGATGCCCTGTTTCTCGCCGCGCTCGATGCCGCCCTGGAGGCGATGGTCGCCATGCGCCTCGCCGAGGGGGAGGCGCTCGCCCGCGATCTCGGCGCGCGGATCGATCGGCTCGAGGCGCTCGCCCGCGACATCAACCGCCTCGCCGCGGGGGCACCGCCGGCCCTTGCCGCCCGACTGCGCGAACGCCTCGACCGGCTCGGCGTGGACGTCCCGCCCGAGCGCCTCGCCGCCGAGGCGGCGCTGCTCGCAGATCGCGCCGACGTGACCGAGGAGCTGGTGCGCCTGGCGAGCCACCTCAAGCAGGCGCGCGACCTCGTCGCCTCGGAGGCGCCCTCCGGTCGCAAGCTCGACTTCCTGGTGCAGGAGATGGGGCGCGAGGTCAACACCGTCGGGTCGAAGTCGCCCTCCGCCGACATCTCGCGCTGCGTCGTCGATGCCAAGGCCGAGCTGGAGAAGATCCGCGAGCAGGTCCAGAACGTGGAGTAGATTACCCACGTGAAGCGAGGGCTCCTTGTCATCGTGTCGTCGCCATCGGGCGCGGGGAAGACGACGCTGTGCCGCCGGCTCATGCAGGAGTTCTCCGAACTGCGCTTCTCGGTGTCGGTGACGACGCGCAAGCCGCGCGCGGGGGAGCGGGACGGCGTCGACTACACGTTCGTGGACGCCGCCACGTTCGAGCGCATGGTCGCCGACGGCGCGTTCGCCGAGCACGCCGAGGTCCACGGCAACCGCTACGGCACCCCGCGCTCGGAGGTGGACGAGGCGCTCCAGCGCGGGCGCGACGTGCTGTTCGACATCGACTGGCAGGGCGGCCGCCAGCTCCGCGAAAAGTTCCCGGACGATGCGGTGATGATCTGGATCCTGCCGCCCTCGCTGGCCGTCCTGGAGGAGCGCCTCCGCCGCCGCGCCACCGACTCCGCCGTGGCGATCGAGAAGCGCCTGGCCACCGCCAAGCAGGAGCTCGCCCACTACGGCGAGTACGATTTCCTCGTGGTGAACGACGACCTCGACCGCGCCTACGACGCCGTCCGCGCGATCTTTCTCGCCGCCCACTGCGAGACGCGGCGCGTCCGCGCCTCGGCCGAGGGGCTGCTCCGGGAGCTTCTCGAGAAACAGGCGTGATGTCGCATAGATAGCTCCGTCGCGCCGCCGTGCGTTAGAATGGTTACAATACATGGCACCACGCGAATGATCCGGCTTAGCGACATCCTGTCGAAAGTCGAGACGTACCATCCCGGCGCCGATGCGGACCTCATCAAGCGGGCGTACGTCTTCGCGGCCAAGGCCCATGATGGGCAGATGCGCCGCTCCGGAGATCCCTACGTGGTGCACCCGCTGTCGGTCGCGTCGATCATCACCGACCTCCGGCTGGACGTGCCCTCGGTGTGTGCCGGCCTCCTCCACGACTGCGTGGAGGACACCTCGGTCACCGTGGACGAGCTGGGGCAGGTGTTTTCCCCCGAGGTCGCGTTCCTCGTCGACGGCGTCACCAAGCTCGGCAAGATCCCCTGGTCCACGCGCGAGGAGCGCCAGGCGGAGAATTTCCGCAAGATGCTGCTCGCGATGGCGCGGGACATCCGCGTCATCTTGGTGAAGCTCGCCGACCGTCTCGACAACATGCGCACGATGGAGCACATGCCGCCCGAGAAGCAGGAGCGGATCGCGCGCGAGACGATGGACATCTACGCGCCGCTGGCGAACCGTCTGGGCATCATGTGGATCAAGTGCGAGCTCGAGGACCTCGCCTTCAAGTACCTCGAGCCGGTCGAGCACGAGAACCTGCGCGTCGCGCTCGCCAAGACGGAGAAGGAACGCCACAAGTACATCACCGAGGTGGAGAAGCTCATCCACAAGGAGATGGAGGCGGGCGGGGTCCCCTGCGTGGTGAAGGGGCGGGCGAAGCACCTGTGGTCCATCCACCAGAAGATGAAGAAGACCGGCGGCGACCTGGGGCAGATCCACGACGCCATCGGGTTCCGGGTGATCACCGACTCGGTACGGCAGTGTTACGAGGCCCTCGGCGTAGCGCACTCGCGCTGGACCCCCATCCCGGGTCGGTTCAAGGACTACATCGCCCTCCCCAAACCGAACATGTATCAGTCGCTCCACACCACGGTGATGGGGCCCTACGGCCAGCGCATCGAGATCCAGATCCGCACCGCGGAGATGCACAAGGTGGCCGAGGACGGCATCGCCGCCCACTGGCGCTACAAGGAGGGCAAGCCCGCGCTCATCGCCGACAAGGACGAGCGCAAGTTCTCCTGGCTGCGCCAGCTCATGGAGTGGCAGCAGGATCTGCAGGACCCGACCGAGTTCATCGAGACGGTCAAGATCGACCTCTTCTCCGACGAGGTGTACGTGTTCACCCCCAAGGGCGACGTGAAGGCGCTGCCCAAGGGCGCCACGCCGATCGACTTCGCCTATGCGGTGCACACCGAGGTGGGCAACAAGTGCTCGGGCGCGCGGGTGAACGGCGCGATCGTGCCGCTGCGCTACCAGCTCCGCAACGGCGACACCATCGAGATCATCACCAACCCCGGGCAGAAGCCGAACAAGGACTGGCTCAAGCTGGCGGTGACGTCGCGCGCCAAGACGAAGATCCGCCACCTCCTGCGCACCGAGCAGCGCGAGCGCGCCCGCACGCTGGGGCGCGACCTGCTCGAGCGCGAGCTGCGCAAGTGGGGGATCTCCCTCGGCAAGACGCAGAAGAACGGCGAGCTCGACAAGGCGGTCAACGTGCTGCGCACCGGCACGCAGGACGACCTCATCGCGCTCGTGGGCTACGGCAAGCTCACCACGGCGCAGGTGATCGACGTGCTCGTCCCCGAGGAGCGGCGCCTGAAGGGCCCGTCCGAGGAGCCGCCGCCGTCGGGAAACCCCATCACGAACCTGTTCCGCAGGGTCACCCGGCGCGTGGTCAGCCAGCCCACCGGGATCGTGGTGGCGGGCGAGGGGGACATCCTGGTCCGCTACGCCAAGTGCTGCAGCCCGCTTCCGGGCGATGCGATCGTCGGGTTCATCACGCGCGGGCGCGGCGTCACCGTCCATACCCGCGACTGCCAGAAGGCGCTCGACCTCGACCCCGAGCGCCGCGTCGACGTCACCTGGGACGGGAAGAGCAAGGCCCGCCGCCCGGTGTCGATCCAGGTCGTGTGCGCCGACAAGCCGGGCATCCTGGCGGTCATCTCGCAGTCGTTCACCGACGCGGGCGTGAACATCTCGCAGGCGCACTGCCGCGCGACCGACGACAACAAGGCGGTGAACACGTTCTCGTTCAACGTGCAGGACCTGGATCAGCTGAAGAGCGTCATCCGCTCGATCCAGAAGATCAACGGCGTGTTCAGCGTGGAGCGCATCGCCGCGCCCGCTTGACAGGGGGGCGGTCCTCGGCTAATACCGCGCGACCATGGCGTCGAACACGAAGGCGAGCGAGAACAAGCGGGCGCGCAACCACGCGAACGCGGGGCGCAAGCGGAAGAACAAGCTGTCGCGCAAGTCCACGTCGTCGGCGGCCGAGCTCTTCGCCGGCCTCGGCGAGCCCGGCCAGCCCGCGCCCAAGTCCAAGTAAACGCTCGTCCAACATTGTCCGCCCCGGGGCCATCCGATAGAATTACCCGAGCCCCGGGGTCAATATGAAGCGTTGCCCCATCTGTAAGACGGTCTATTCCGACGACGCGAATTTCTGCCCCATGGACGCGGGGCGCCTCGAGGTCGTGGTGGAGGCCGCGCACCCCCGTTCCGCCGCCGCCAACCTGTTCGGCGGCCGGTTCAAGCTCGGGGCGCAGATCGGTGGGCACCGTACGGGGCAGGTCTACATGGGGACCGATCTGACCACCGGGCGCGAGGTGGCGCTGAAGATCGTATCGCCGGCGGTGTTTCCGTCGCCGCTCGTGGCCCAGCGCACCGAGCGCGAGCTCAAGCAGCTCATGAAGGTCCACTCCGAGCGGGTGGCCACGATCTTCGACGTCGGCAAGGAGGGGGATCACACCTGGGTCGCGAGCGAGCTGGTGAGCGGGACGACGCTGGCGGAGATCGTCGCCGCCAACGGGCCGCTCCGACCCGATCAGGCCGTGCGGCTGGCGATCGAGGTGGGGGAGGGGCTGGCCGAGGCGGCGAAGTTCGGCGTCATCCACCGCGACGTCTCGCCCAAGAACGTCTTCATCCTGGGCGACGGTCGCGTGAAGCTCCTGAATTTCGGCATCCCGACGCCGGTCACCGAGCGCGTGCAGGGGATCCCGGAGTTTCTCTCTCCCGAGCAGGCCGAGGGCAAACCGGTCGACCAGCGTTCGAACATTTACAACCTGGGAGCCCTGTTGTCGTTCGCGCTCACCGGGCAGCCGCCGTTTCAGGGGGACGTGGGGTCGGTGCTCGCGCAGCAGGTGTCGGCGCGGCCGGTTCCGCCGTCGGCGCGGGGCGCGGCCGTGCCCCCCGAGGTGGATCGCATCGTCCTCAAGGCGATGGAGAAACATTCGAGCCGGCGCCACCTGACGCTGCGGCAGCTGCTGTCGGAGCTGGAGGGCCTGTTCGGCTTGCCGGCGACGGGGCCGCAGGCGCGGCCGGCGCGGACGGGACCCGTCGTCGAGGACGCGGCCGCCGCCAAGACGATGCTGGGCGTATCCGCGGCGACGATGGTCGGACCGTCGGGCGGGGCGCCGCCGGCGCAGCCGACCGCGCGCCAGCAGCCCTACGCCCCGCCGCCGCCGCAGGCGACCGTGCGCGCGCAGCCCTACGCGCCGCCGCAGGCGACCGTCCAGGCGCCGCCGTACGTGCCGCCGCCGCCGACCCAGCCGGCGCAGCCGTACGTCCCGCCTCAGGCGACGGTGCCGGCGCAGCAGGCCCCGTCGCGCGTGCCGCCGCCGCCGTACGTGCCGCCGCCGCCGGCCGCCCCCGCGGCCGCGCCGGCCGGCCGCGGAAAGAAGGCGCCGGCCAAGGACAAGGCCAAGTTTCGCGAGACGATGTGGTTCAAGAAGGGCGAGCTCGACGAGGCGGTCGCCGCCTCGTCCACGGGCACCCCCGAGGAGCCGGCTCCCGACAAGGTCGACTCCCTCCCCATCGAGGACCGCTACAAGGACGACGGCACGCTGACGGCCGCGGACCGCCAGCGGCTGAGCCTGCGCACCGGCGCCACGTCGGTGCACCAGGCGGTGCCCGCGCCGAAGCGGGAGCTCATGCGCCTCTCGGAGATGGCCCGCGAGCTCGGCTTCGGCCGCGGCCGCAGGATCCTCCTCATCCTGCTCGCGATCCTCTTGATCGCCGGCGCGATCTACTACTTCGTCGTGCTCCGGAAGTAGGTCAACGCTCGGCGCGTTCGACGTCGTCGGCAGCGAGCTTAACGGCGACGGTGCCGACCTGGACGCGCAGCGCGCCCTTGGCATCGATCTCCTGGACCACGCCGTGCCGCCCGGCGAACATGCCGCGCACGATGCGGACGCGATCGTTCCGGGCCAGGCCTCGCTGCGCCTTCTCGCGCTTCTCCTGCTTCAGCATCTCGCGCATCGACACGTAGTCGTTGTCGCGCGTCCACGCCACGAAGTGATAGATGGGCAGGAGCGCCGTCAGCTCGCGCCGCGCCTCGTCGACGATCGCGGGGCCGGCGGCGGTCGCGGCGGAGCGCGGCAGCGAGCGCTCGACCACCAGCCAGTGGGTCTTGCCCGGCGCCTCGGGCCGCCCCAGCTCGACGAGCAGTGTCTTCAACCCGTCGTCGCCGATCGCCTGCGCGGGGGTCATCGTGCCGCCGGTCACGCCCACGGTGTGGCCGCCGGGCAGCGCGTGGAGCAGGTCGAGCAGCCGCTCTTTCTCCCAGTGCTCGGCGAGCTTGCGCTCGAGGTTCTGGCGGTCGACGCTCGCGTCGGGGTGGAGCTTCACCGCCAGCTCGACGCGCTGCTCGTCGATGGTGATCGACAGGAACAGATGGTTCCGCTGCGGCGTCGGGTCGTCGAGCATCGCCGTCATCGGCCGCGCGCGATCGATGATGCGGTCGAGCTCCTTGCGCGCCCCTTCGTTGCGGGAGAAGTAGAGGTGCTGGGCGTCGACCTGCTTGTGGTTCCACAGCGCGGGGTGCTCGACCGAGGCCTCGCACAGGAGGGGCGAGCCGTCGGCGGCGGTGAGCCCGCCCGCGACCTCGCGCCCCAGCTCGGCGAGCTTCTGCTTCACCTCGAGCCGCTCGCGGTTGAAGACGTTCGACCGCCACTTCTTGGCCGCGTACGCGTCGAAGTCCTTGTCGGTGAACCCGCCGAACATCGAGGGGACGGATTATGGTTCCCCCCCGGATGGGAGTCAACCGAGGCGGGCGACGAGCAAGCGGCGCTCGCCGCCGGCGCGCAAGCGCTCGGGGAGCGTCGGGATCTCCTCGGGCGGAACGACCGTCACCGTCGCGGCAAGGTCGATGTCGCCGCGCGCGGCGAGCGCCGCGACCTCGGGGTAGAGGTCGGGGTGCGGCCCCGCCACGCCGACGATCGTCACCTCCGCGGCGAGCGCGTCGTCGACGCCGATCGGCGCGAGGTCGCCGGGGGCGAGCGCGACCAGGGTGCCGCCGGGCGCGGCGAGCGCGAGGGCGCGCCGCCTGCCGAGCGAGCCCCCGCTCGTGTCGAACGCGCGCCAGGGCGGGGCCCCTGCGCGCGCGGCGATGGCCGCGCGCAGCGCCTGCGGGGAGAGCTCTTCCTCCTCGGGCGAAAGCGTGAGGCCGACCGCGCCCGCGGCGCGGGCCACGGCGGCGCCGAGGCTCGCCGTCGGGGAATCGCCGAGCCAGATCGTCGTCTCGCCCGGCGCCACGCCGGCGCGGGCGAGCATCTCGTAGGCGAGGGGCGCCTCCCGCGCGAGCGCCGCCGCCGCCGGCCCCGGGAAGAGCCCGTCGAACGGGCCGTCGAGCGCGAGGACCCACCGCGCCGGCGCGACGAGATGCGAGGCGAACGCGCCGTCGACATCCACGCCGTAGCGGCGCGCGTGCGGGCAGGTCGCCACGCGGCCGCGGCGGCACAGGTCGCAGTCGCCGCAGGCGAGCGTCGGCCCCGCGACCACGCGCTTGTGAAGGAGATGCCGCGCGGCGTCGCCGGCGCGGACGACCCGCCCCACCGCGGCGGCGCCGGGCGCGCGTCCGGTGGCCCGGGCGAGCGCGCGCAGCTCGGGGACGCCGAAGGCGGCGGCCTCCACCTCGACGATGATCTCTTCGGGGCGCGGCTCCGGGGCGGGACGGGAGACTTTTTCCAGCGGGGCGCCGGGACGGGGCGCCAGGTACGCGAACGTCACAGCAGGTCTTCGTCGATCACGTCCATGCTGTCGACCACGAGCTCGCCCGAGCGCTCGGTCGGAACGACGTGGAGGGCGGTCGGGCCGTCGTCCGCTGGAGCGGTCTCGATCGTCCCCGCGGCGAAGGCCGCCGGCGCGGGCGCGACGACGGTCTTGTCGGCGGGGGGCATGGGGGTGGCGAGGGGGGGCGGCGGCGTGGCCGACGGACCGTTGGCCAGCCCGCGGCCGGCGCGCCAGGTCGCCAGCGCGGCGCACAGGTCTTCGTAGGGGATCATTGTCGTTCGCCTCCTCGGTTCGGCTCGGGGCTCCAAGTCGCTTCGGCTGCGCCTCGCTCCACGTCGCCTGGTCCTCGCCTCACCTCGGAGGCGTTGGGTCCAGCTTACCAGCGTCCTCGACGACGGGGAAGCGAGCCATGCGGCGCTCCAGCCCGCGGCGGAACTCGACGACGACCTCGCTCGCGCCGCGGAGCTCCTGGTACAGCGCCGGCAGCGCCTCCGGCCGCTCCAGGGTGCGCCCGTTCACGGCCGTGACGATGTCCCCCCGCTCGAGCCCGACGGCGGCGCCGGGCCACAGCGCCTCGATCTCCCACCCCAGGAATCGCCCCGCCGAGCGCGCGGCGACGACGCGCACCTTCGCCAGGAACGCCCCCGGTCCGGCGTCGAGCGCCGCGTTCAGCGCGGTGCGCGTGAGCTCGGCGCGCGCCGGGCGCGGCGGCGGCGGGGGCGGGGGCGAGGGCGCGCGGGCGGGCTCCTCGATGAGCGGCGCCTTCGCGGGGGAGGGCGTCGCGCTGCCGCAGGCGAGGACGAGGAAGAACATCGCGTACCTCATTGTTGCACCGCCGGCTCGCGTCGCCCCGGCGCGCCAGGTCGCTTGGCTGCGCCTCGCTCCAGGGGCGCGCCTGTCCGGGGCTCCGCTCGCCGGCTCATGAACACACCAACCGATGGATCTCGTCGGACAGCTCGTCGACCGGCCGGGTCCCGTCCAGCACGACGATGCGCTCGCGCGGGGCGAGAAGGGCCATGACCTCGCGGTAGCTCGCCGCCACCCGGCGCTGCGTCTCGATGCGGTCGTAGAGCTCGTCGGGGCGCCCGTCGGCGAGGCGGCGCGCCGCGGCCACCTCGGGCGGGACGTCGAGGAATAGCGTGAGGTTCGGCCGGCGCGCCCGCGCGTTGAGCGCCATCACCCACGCGCGGTCGACCTCGCTCCCCTGGTACGCGAACGACGAGTGGTACCAGCGATCCGAGACGACGTCCTTGCCGGCGGCGAGCGCCGGCTCGACTTCGCGCGCGACGTGGTCGGCGCGGTCGGCGGCGAACAGGAGCGCCATCGTCGTCG
>DATFWE010000063.1:0-17876 GCA_035259575.1 Haliangiales bacterium | reverse complement strand
GCGCCGCGTGCGCGCGTACGTCAGGATGGCGCGATCCTTGGCGCGGGTGAGGGCCACGTAGGCCAGCCGCCGCTCTTCCTCGAGCTCGAGGTCGTCGTCACCCTCGCGCAGCGCGGGAAACACGCCCTCCTCCAGGCCGGCGAGGAACACCACCGGAAACTCGAGCCCCTTGGCGGCATGGATCGTCATCAGCGTGACGCACTCGCCGCGGCCGTCCTTTTCATCGGTGGTCGCGGTGAGGGAGATGCGCTCCAGGAACGCCGTGAGCGACGCCTTCTCGCCCATCTCGGCGTCGAACGCCGCCGCGGCGGCGACGAGCTCGCCCAGGTTGCGCACGCGGTCGGGGCCGTCCAGCGCATCCTCGATCTCCACGCGCGCCCGGTATTCGCTGCGCTCGATCACCTCGGACACGAGGGTGGCGACGGCCGGCCCGGCGGCGACCAGCGCGCGGAGCCCGTCGATGAGCTCCACGAACCCCTGGAGCTTGCGCTGGGCGGCGGCGCCCAGCCCGACCGGCGCCCCGGCCGCCGCGTTGCGCGCCGCCTCGAGGAGCGGGATGCCCGCGCCGCGCGCGTAGGCGCGGAGCTTGTCGACGGTTGTGTCGCCGATGCCGCGGGTCGGCACGTTGACCACCCGCTCGAACGCGATGTCCGCCAGGGGGTTGGTGATGAGCCGCAGGTATTCGGTGATGTCCTTGATCTCGCGCCGCTGGAAGAACGAGACCCCGCCGACGATGCGGTAGCGGATCCGTCGGGCGCGCAGCGCTTCCTCCAGCGCGCGCGACAGGGCATGGGTGCGGTACAGCACGGCGAAGTCGCCGTCGCTGCGGTTCTCCGCCGAGCGAAGGCCCACGATCCCCTGGCCGATGAAGTCCGCCTCGGCGCGCTCGTCCATGCACTCCTCGACGAGGATCGGCTCCCCGCCCTTGCGCTCGGTCCACAGCGCCTTCTCGTGCCGATCGAGGTTCTTGGCGATGACGGCGTTGGCGGCCGCGAGGATGATGCGGGTGGAGCGGTAGTTCTGCTCCAGCTTGACCACGCGCGCGAGCGGAAAGTCCCGATCGAAATCGAGCAGGTTCCGCGGCTCGGCGCCGCGCCACCGGTAGATCGACTGGTCGTCGTCGCCGACGACGCACAGGTTTCCGTGCTCCTTGGAGAAGTGGCGGACGATCTGGTACTGGACGAGGTTCGTGTCCTGGAACTCGTCCACGAGCACGTGACGGAAGCGCGCGGCGAGCTCGCGGCCCACGTCCGGGTGGCGGCACAGGTCGACGACCTTGCTGAGGAGGTCGTTGAAGTCGACCGCGTTCTCCTTGAGGAGGCGGGCGGCGTAGACGGGGAACACCCGGCGGACGACGTCGTCGATGTAGTCGCGCGAATGCAGGTCGGCGGGGTCGTTCCCCGCGTTGCGCGCCCGGTCGATCCGCGACAGCATCGCGCGCGGGGTGATCCGCTCGGAGACGTTCGCCTCCTTGAGGATGGAGGTGATGACCTTGCGCTGGTCGTCCTCGTCGAAGATCGCGAAGTCGCGCGTCAGCCCGACCGCGGGCGCGTGGATGCGGAGGAGCCGGGCGCACACGGAGTGGAACGTGCCGATCCACATGCCCTGGCCGCGATCGCCGAGGAGGGCGTGCAGGCGCTCGCGCATCTCGCCGGCGGCCTTGTTCGTGAACGTTACCGCGAGGATGCGGCCGGCGGGCACGCCCCGATCGACCAGGGACGCGATGCGGTGGGTGAGCACGCGCGTCTTGCCGCTGCCGGCGCCGGCGAGGACCAGGAGCGGCCCGTCGCCGTGCAGCACGGCCTCGCGCTGGGGGGGATTGAGGGCGGGGTCCAGGGTCACGGAGTCTCGGCGGGATCGATACCATGCTTCCGCAGCAGGGCGAGATACCTGTCTCGATCCCCCACCGCCTCGAGCAGGCGGCGGCGCATCTCGTCGTTGTTGCGCTTGAGGCGGTCGATCTCGACCTGATCCTGCTGGCGCTTGGGGTCGATCTTGGCGGCCAGGGCCCGGTTGAAATCGGCCTGGCTCACCTCCTTGAGCGGGCCGGCGCGGAACTGCCCGCCGTCGACCTTCTCCACCAACCGCTCGAACGCGAGATTGGTGAGGCTCCTGGCCACGGCCGCCTCGGGCGCGCCCACGGCGCGGGCGAGGTCGGCCGAGGAGAACGGCTCGTTCGTGTCGGCGCGCTTCTTCAGCTCGTCCCACAGCTCCTGGCGGTCGATCTTGGCCGCCGATTCATCCGGCTTGGCGCGCGTCCCACGGTCCACGGTCGACGAACGCTTGAGGCTCACGGTCTCTACCTCCGCCTTTGGAGGCGAAATGTAGCCACAAATGCGTCGAAAAACAAAACCCCGCGTCGATCCGACGCGGCCGCCGGGATCCTACTTGGGAGGGGTGCCAGGCTCGGGCGCGCCGGGTGCGGCGGGCGCGTTCACGTCCTTCATCTTCAGCGCCACGGTGGTCGCGCCGGCGCCTTTGACCGTGTCCATGATCTGCACGGCATCGCCGTAGCGGTACTTGTTGTGGAAGTCGACGAACACCACCTTCTCGCGCTTCGCCTCGAGCCGCGAACGCAACTTTTCTGCAAGCTGGCTGCGTTCAATGGTCTGACCATTCAATAGAACAATGCCGCCCTCTTGCACTTCCACTGTAATTTGATCGGGCATGACGACGTTTTCTGGTTGATCCTCGACCTTCTTCGGAATGTCGATGGTGATATTCCGCAGAAGGACCGGCATCGCGACCAGAAAAATGATGAGCAGCACGAGAACGACGTCGACAAGCGGTGTGACGTTGATGTCGCTCTTCGGCTTGCGTGTACCCCCACCTCCGGTGGCGAAGGCCATGGCTATTTTGCCTCCCCCTTGAGCTCCTGGGTGCCGAGCAGCACGCCGGGGCTGCCGGCCTCGTGGAGGGCGATGAGCACCGGGTAGACGTCACCGTAATTCGAATCGGCGTTCGCCTTGACGTAGACGGGACGCATCTTGCGCCGCAGCTCGTCCTGCGCCCGCTTCTTGAGGGTGTCGAGATCGCGCAGGACCTCGCGGTCCCAGAAGTAGCGGATCGTGGCGCCGTCCTTGGTGACGGACACGATGAGCTCCTCGCCGGTGTCGCTCAGCTTGGTGTGGTACTTCGTCTGCGGCAGCGGCACGTCCATGCCGCGCTGGAGCTTGTCGGTCACCACCATGAAGATGATGAGGAGCACCAAGCACACGTCCACCAGCGGCGTGACGTTGATGTCCGCCCGGACGTCGGCGAGCGCCTTGGCCGTCGTGTGGACGGTGGCCGTCCGGTGGTGGTGGCCGTGCTTCCCGGCGTGCATTTAGGTCGCCCTCCCCTCCCTCAGCACGTAGGCGACGAACTCCGACGAGACGTCGTTCATGTCGACGACGAAGCGCTCGACGAGGCCGGTGAAGAAGTTGAAGAAGATGGCGGCCGGGATCGCGACCGCGAGACCGACGGCGGTGTTGACGAGCGCCTCGGAGATGCCGGGGCCGACGACGTCCATGCCGCCACCGCCGGACAGCTTGCCGAACGCATTGATGATGCCGATGACCGTGCCGAGGAGGCCGACGAACGGCGCCGCCGAGGCCACCGTCGCCAGGCCGCCGAGGCCGCGGCGCAGGTTCGTCGTCTCGCGCTCCTTCACGCGCTCGAGCGCGCGGTTGACCGCGTCGACGATGTCGAAGTCGCCGATCTCCTCGGGACCCTCGGTCTTGAGCGCGTGGAGGCCGTTGCGGTACTCGGTGAGCCCCGACTCCATCACCTTGGCGATCGGGCTCCACTGGTAGCTCTTCGCCGCCGTGATCGCCCCCTCGACGTTGCCGCGCTGGAGGTGCTGGCGGAGCGCGACGACGTAGTCGAAGGACTGCTTGCTGCCATTATAGAAGCGGATCGCCCGCTCGATGATGATCGCGAGCATGAACACGCCCATGAGGATCATGAACACGGTGAGCCCCTTCCCGAGGAGACCCATCGCGTTCCACATCTCGACGACGTTGAAAGTGTGCATGTCCTTCTTCTCCTGGCCTCTCTAGATCGCCGGTCGGGCCATCATTCGAGCACGTTCTGGAACAAATACGGCGCACACGCTGGAACCGCCTGCCCGTTGACCAGGTAGGGGCGGAACTTCAGCTGGCGCAGCTCCGATTCGAGATTCTGGTCGGCCTCAGCATACCCGGTCCGGCGCATGAACTCTACCGAGGACACGTCGCCCGACGCGGCGATGCAGAGCTTGATCATCGCCTTCACTTCCTTGACGCCCTGGGAGGCCACCAGGGTGAGCACCGACTTCGGCAGGTGGATCTGCAGGTCGCCGGAGACGAGCTGGGCCTTGAGCGCGGACAGCTGGATGACGACCGGCTTCGGCGGGGGAGGCGGCGGCGGCGCCGCCGGCATTCCCCCGGCCACTCCGCCCACCACGCCACCCGCCACGCCGCCCTCGACGCCCCCTTCGACCCCGTCGTCCTTTTGTTGCTCTTCCTGCTTGGGCTTGTCCTCCGCCACCTTGGTCGGCTGGACGAGCTCCGTCGACTTGATCACCTTGGTGACCTGCGTCTGCGTCTTCTTCGGCGGCGGCGGCGGAGGCGGCGGCGGCGGGGGCGGCGGCGGCGCGGCCGAGGACATGAACGACACCGAGACGTATTTGGGCTTGAGCTTCTCGATGTTCCAGAACGACCAGACCAGCATTCCGATGAGCACGAGGCTCCAGAAGCCAGCGGCCCCCGTCAAGGCAAAGCCAAGCCATTTCCGCTGCTTGGTGGTCTTGGCGAGGTAGTAGTTGTCGAACATGATGTCCTCCGGCTAGCTCTCAGACACCATAGTGACCCCGCGCGCTCATTGCTTCTTGGCGGCCGCGACCGCTTGCTTGTAGTACACCTGCGCCGACGCCATGTCGACGACGCGTGCGTAGGACTGATCGCTCGCGATCGCGCGTTCGCGGTAGACGAGGTTGAGGTACGAGAGCGTGGGGGAGTGATTGGGCCGGATCCCGTCGGCCTGCTGGAGCCAGTAAATCCCTTCGTCGGCGATGCGCGCCCGCTCCTCGGCGGTGACCTCGGGGTGATTGTAGAGCCGCCGCCATTCGACCACGCCGATCGTGTACCAGGAGTCGGCCTTTGCGGACGAATCGCTCGCCATGTCCGCCTTCTTCTTGTGCCAGCGGATGGCCTCGTCGAACCGTCCCGCCATGGTGTTGATCTGGGCGAGCTGGCTGACCGCCTGCTGATCGTTGGGATTCTTCTCGAGCTGTTTGAGGAAGAAGTCGAGGGCGCCGTCGTAGCGGCCCGATGCGATGTACGTGCCGATGAGCTTGTCGCGCGCGTCGACGTCGAGCGGATCGATCGCGACGTACTTCTCGAATGCGACGATCGCCCCTTTGGCGTGGACGTCGTTGGACGGGTCCTTGCCCCCGGGCTGGAACAGAGCCAGGTGGGCGAGCCCGAGGTTGTACCAGCCGACGGCGAGCTGCGGCGCCTGGGCCAGGGCGTCATCGTAGAGCTTGATCGACTCTTCGTACTTACCGCCGTAGTAGAGCTTGTTCGCTTCCTGGATGTCGCGCCGCGCGCTCACCTCTTGGCAGCTCGCGATGCCGAGAAGCAGGCTGAAATGACAAAGAATCCGAAGAGGAACCAGCCGCGGGAGCCGCATCGGTGACGGGTATATACCGGAAATCCCGCGCCGCTACAACCGACAAAACGGATTGCCAGTCCCGGTCATGGGACATGGAGCGCGAAGATGATTCTGTCGTCGACGTCGTCCTGCCCCGGCGCGTCGGCGGCGACGGTGGCGACCGCGTTGCGGATGCAGGCGGCATAGGCCTCGCCGAGCGCCTCGCCGCCGTCCAGCTCGGGCTGGCCGATCACGACGCGGCCGCCCGCGGATCGCACCGCGACCTGGAGCGAGAACGTCGCCTTCGCGCCGGCGGGCGCAGAGGAGGCGCACGAGTCGAGCGCCGGCGCGAGCGCGCGACGGACGCCGGCGACGGTCTCGGGGAGGAAGGGGCTGGGCGTGCCGCTCGGCGGGTCCTTGCGGTGGTCGTGGATGACGGGCACCCCCGGCTGGCGCGGGGGCGCGGTCTCCGCGGGCGGGCTCGGCGCGGCGACCGTCTGGCTCGGGGCCGCGACGGGCGGGCGCGCCGGAGGCGGCTCGACTTGCGCCGGCGCGGCGGGCGTTTCGGTCGCGGGCGGATGCGCCCCGCTGGCGCTCCCGCGCACGGCGACGATCAAGCCTACGATCAGCGCGACGACCGCGGCCGCGCCGAGGGCGAGTAAGAGTTTGCGCGTCACGATGGATCCTCCTCGTCTTTGGCCTGCTCACTCCGGCTCGGCGCTCCGGGTCGCTCGGCTGCGCCTTGCTCCAGGGTCGCGCTCTCCTCGCCTTCGTTCGCAGGCCAGGATGCGGAATGCACGTGGAGACGGCCTTCCCCGGTCTCGACGACGAGCGCCCCCGTCTCATCGATGTCGACGGCGATGCCTCTGGGCTGTGCCACCCGCCGGCCGAACGTCGACGAGCGCGCGCGCCACGCCGCCACGACCGGCGCGGCGCCCCCCGCGACGAGCGCGTCGGTCCAGCGCTCGAGCTCGGCGAGGAGCCGCGAGAGCACCTCCTCGCGGTCGAGCGCGCGCCCCACGGCGAGGCGGAGCGACGTGGCGGCCAGCCCGGCCGGAAGCTCGGGGGCATTGACGTTCAGCCCGACGCCGAGGATCACCGCCTCGACGCGGTCGCCGCGGGTGCTCGCTTCGGTGAGGATGCCGGCCACTTTCAACCCGGAGAGGAGGACGTCATTCGGCCATTTGATCGACGCGCCGGCGGCGAATTGATTCACCGTGTCGCAGGTCGCGACGCCCGCCGCGAGCGTGACGGGCGGGGTGGCGTGAGGTGGCAGCTCGAGACGCAACACAACGGAAAGATATATGTTCTCACCGGGCAGAGATTGCCAGCCGCGTCCCTGCCGGCCTCGCCCGCGCGACTGCGCCTCGGCGACGACCGCGGTGCCGTGCGGGGCGCCGCCGCGGGCTCGCGCCATGGCCTCGTCGTTCGTGGAGCCGACCGTGCCGAGGCGCTCGACCGTCCACGTCATCTTAGCTCCGGCGTGGAGCGCAGGCGCGGCGCTCCGGGTCGCTCGGCTGCGCCTCGCTCCAGGGTCGCTCTATTCCGCGCCTGCGCTCCACGGCTAGAGAAAATCGAGGGCGATGTCCGCCGCCGGGGCGGAATGGGTGATCGCCCCGGCGCTGATGAGATCGGGGCCGAGCCGCGCGATCGCCCCGACGGTGTCGAGGGTGATGCC
Organism: Haliangiales bacterium; assembly: GCA_035259575.1. GTDB lineage: Bacteria > Myxococcota_A > Polyangia > Haliangiales > SHYZ01 > DATFWE01. The sequence continues at coordinate 10,585 of DATFWE010000063.1, read as the reverse complement.
GCCGGACACCTCGACGCGCGCGCCGCGCGCGTGCGCCCGCGGAATCGCCTCCGCCAGCATGTCGAGCGGCATGTTGTCGAGGAGCACGATCTCCGCCCCCGCGCCCAGCGCCTCGTCGAGCTGACCCAGCGACGCGACCTCCACCTCGACGCGCAGCGGGTGCGGCGCCCGCGCGCGCGCCCGCTCCACCGCCGCGCGCACGCCCCCGCAGGCCGCGATGTGGTTGTCCTTGATGAGCACGCCCGAGCCCAGGTCCGCGCGATGGTTGGCGCAGCCGCCGGCGACGACGGCCGCCTTCTCCAGCGCGCGCCACCCGGGCGTGGTCTTGCGCGTGTCGACGACGCGGGCGCGCGTTCCGGCGACCGCGTCGGCGAACCGGCGCGATTGCGTGGCGACGCCGGAGAGGCGCTGGAGGAAGTTCAGCATCGTGCGCTCGGCCATGAGCACGGGCACGGCGGGGCCCTGGACCTCGCCCACCACGGTCTTCGGCTGGACGAACGTCCCGTCGGCGACGCGCCGGTCGACGCGGATCGCGGCCGACACCTGGGCGCAGACGTAGGCCGCCACGTCGAGCCCGAAGAGGACCAGCGGGTGCTTGGCGAGGAGGATGCCCCGCACCGGGCCGCCGTCGCCGTCGAAGATCGCCGCCGCGGTGGCGTCGCCGCGCCCGAGGTCTTCCTCGAGCGCCAGGGCGACGAGCTTCTGCACGGCGGGGGTGAGCATCATGCTAGGTCCATTTCTCCACCGGCCAGCCCCGGCGGCGCGCCTCGCGCAAGAGGCGGGGATCGGGGTTGACGGCGATGGGGCGGCCCACCCGCTCGAGCATGGGGAGGTCGGTGTAGCTGTCGGTATAAAAGGATGTGCGCCCGAGCTCGACCGCCCGCTCGCTCGCCCACGTCTCCGCCAGGTGCACCTTGCCCGCGCCGTAGCAGATCGGCTTGACGATGCGCCCGGTGAACCGGCCGCCCACGACCTCGAGGCGCGAGCAGATGACGCCGTCGAGGCCGAGCGTCTCGGCGAGCGGCCTGGCGATGTACGGCGTGGCCGAGGTGAGCAGGACCACGCGATCGCCGGCGGCGCGATGGCGGGCGATCGCGCGCTCGGCGTCGCGCGCGATGGTGTGGCGGATCTCGTCGCGGTACCACACGGCGCATTTCGCGACCATGTCCGTCTCGGCGTCCCCGGCCAGATCGGCGACGAGCTTCTCCGACAGCGCTTCCATGTCGAGGATGCTGAGGCGGTACTGGAGCGCCCAGCCGAGGGCGCGCACCATGCGCAGGCGCGAGATCTCGCCGCGGCGGCGTAGGAACCGCACCCAGGCGGTGCCGGAGTTGATCCGCAGCACCGTGCGGTCCATGTCGAAGAACGCGATCACGGGAAGAACGTACGGTGGAGGACGGCGATGTACAAGTTGGACGCGGCGTGCACGGCGGCGCCGGCGGCGATCGATCCGGTGGCCGAGCGCAGCCAGCCGAACACGAGCCCGGGGAAGAACGTCGCCATGCGCATGGGGTTGAGGTCGAAAAGGACGTGGGACAGGCCGAACAGGAACGCCGACAGCACCAGCGCCGCGCCGATGCCGCCGCCGAGGATGCGGCGCCGCGGGGGAAACGCCTCCTCGAGGCGCTTCAGGAGATAGCCGCGGAAGAACAGCTCTTCGGGGATCGCGATGACGATGATCTGGGTGAGCACCGCCTCGACGAATCCGTCGGGCAGCCGGGGATGCGCCAGGCCGGCCCACCCGGCGAAGCGCGCGCACATCCCGGCCGGGAGGACGAGATCGCAGGCGAGCCCGTGGAAGACGACGTAGCCGGCGAGGAACGGCGGAAACACCGCCGCGATCGTGCCGGCGGCGAACGCGGCGGAGCGGCGCGCCGGCTGGAGCGTGAACCCGTAGGCGGCGAGATCCTCCTTGCGCCGCCAGGCGACGGCGACGGGGAGGTAGATGAACACGGCGGCGACGAGCGCGTGGACGATCGTGCCGACGAACGGAATCGCGACGCCGAGGAGCTTGGCGGCCGCATTCGCCGCCACCGACAGTCCGAATACGAAGAGAGCTTCGCGGAGCGGCCGGCGCATTGGCCGCAATGATTAGGCGGCAGCCTTGGCCTGCTTGGCTTCCTTCTCTTTCTTCGCCTTGCGCCAGGCCTCGTAATCCTTCTTGGAGGCGTCCTTGTGCTTTTCGCAGAGATAATGGAAACGCGGCCCCTTGGACGGGTTGGGGCAGCCGGGAGCGATGCAGTTGACGATCTTCTTGCGGGCGGTGCGGCCGGCGAGACGCTTGCCGCCGCGCCCCACGGCTCCGAGCCCGGCGCCGGACAGGAGCGAGCGGACCTCGTCGGCGACGCTGCGCCGGACCTCGTGCCTCACGGCGTTGACGAGCTCGCCGATGTGGCGGGCGACGATGTCGGCGAGACGACCATCCGATTCGGTGACGCGGCGACGACCTCTGGGCATGCGAATGACCTCCCTATGGGGAGCACCGTTCTAGCCCAAATCGAAGCGCACTGCAATCAGTGATTGGGATGGGATTTGAGCTTGTCGTGAATGAGGGCCATCGATCGGCGTAAGCTGCCCAACGCATCGGAAAGCAGGTCGAATCGCTCCACGACGTCCCGATCCTCGATCAGACGCAAAAGCTCGTCGGGCGAGGGCTCGCTCTGCTCCACGAGCGCCCGGGCGCGCAGGAGGAAGCCCTCGATCCCGCCGACCGCCAGCGCCGCCTCGCGGAGGTCGTCGGACAGGAAAAGGAGCAGGTTCTCGAGCTCGTGGCGGCCGCGCAGCGCCGGGCTGGGGTCGGTCCGCCCGGCCAGGAGGTAATCGCGGGCGCGGCGCCCGGCCCCGGTGCGTTCGCCCTCTCTGCGGTCGGAAGCGCGTCTCATGGGGCCACGATGTGGGGCTCGCGCCCCCGGGGCAAGTTTCCGTGCGCCAATTTGACACCCCTACGGAACCTGTCATACTTCGTCAGGTTTTCGTCGGGGTCCCCCGGTTTGAGCGCATCGAGCCATGGCACACATACCCGACGAGGTGATCGCCGAGATACGTGAGCGCGCGGACATCGTGGCGGTGATTGGCGAGCACGTGAAGCTCAAGAAGGCCGGGGCGAGCCACAAGGGGCTTTGCCCGTTCCACCAGGAAAAGACTCCGTCGTTTCAGGTGAATCCGGCAAGGAAGACCTTCTATTGCTTCGGATGCCAAAAAAAGGGGGACGCATTCCGATTCCTCATGGAGCTCCAGGGGAAGAGCTTCGTCGAGGTCGTCCGTGAGCTGGCGCAACGGACCGGCGTGCTCATCCCCGAGCGCGATCCGTCGCCCGCCGAGGCCGCGCGCCGCAGCGAGCGCAGCCGCCTCCTCGACCTCAACCGGAGCGCCTGCGCCTACTACCAGGGCATCCTCCATGACGCGCGCGGCGCCGCCGGGCGGGCGTACCTCGCGGCGCGGGGCATTCCGATGGACGGCGACGTGATCGCGACGTTCCGCCTCGGCATGGCGCCCGACGCGTGGGACGGCCTGGCGCACCACCTCGACACCGCGCGCGCCGCCTCCGCCGACGCGGTGCTCGTCGGCCTCACCGCCCCGCGGACGTCGGCGCACGGCCACTACGACAAGTTTCGCAATCGTCTGATGTGCCCGGTGATCCTCCCCGGCGGAGAGGTCGCGGGTTTTTCCGGGCGCACGCTCGGAAACGACCCCGAGACGCCCAAATACGTCAATTCGCCCGAGTCCCCCGTCTACAAGAAATCGCAGCTCCTCTTCGGCCTTCACGCCGCCCGCGCCGCGTGGACGCGCAAGGGCCGCGCGATCCTCGTCGAGGGGAACTTCGACGTGATCTCGCTCCACCACGCCGGGTTCACCGAGACGGTCGCGCCGCTCGGCACGGCGCTCACCGCCGAGCAGGTGGAGATCCTCCGGCGCCTCGCGCCGATGGTCGTCCTGTGCCTCGACGGCGACAAGGCCGGGCGCGCCGCGGCGCTCCGCGCCATCCCGCTCCTCGCCGGCGCCGTCGAGGCGCGCGTCGCCCGCCTTCCCGACGGGGAGGATCCCGACTCGTTCGTGCGCAAGCGCGGCGCGGCCGCCCTGGACGACGTCCTGCGCCGGGCCCAGCCCGCCGTGGAGTATTTCCTCGACGAGCTGTGGTATCGAACCGACCAGTCCGCCGATCGCCGGGCGGCGGCGTTGACCCAGGGAGCGCCGCTCATCGCCGCGATCGCGGATGACGTGAGGCGCGAATTCGTCATCGACGGCTTTGCCAAAGCTTTGGCCATATCACCGCAAATCGTGCGGCGCTCCCTGCGCGCGCCGGTCGCCGAACGCCCGCCCGCGCCCCCGCCGCCCCGGCCGCCCCAGCCTCCCCCCACCGTAGAGCTCAACGTTATCGCGCTGTTGGACGAGCATCCGGATCTCTGGGAAATGGCCGAAGAACTGGGGATCGGATCCCTCTTGACGGATGCCCGGCTTCGGGACATGTATCTCGGCCGACGTTTAGGAAAGTCGTTTCTGGATGAGGCACCGGCCGAAATCTCGAATTTGGTCGCCCAAAAGCTCCACGCGGGCTCCTTCGCCCGGGTCGAGAGCCCACGCCGCGCGCTGCACGACGCGTGGCGCGTCCTCCAGGGTGCCAAGCTACAAACGGAAGACGAACGGCTCGGACGCGAGCTGAAGGATGCTGAACGCCGAGGAGACGCGGCCCTCGCGCGGGAACTGTCATTGAAGCGGTTACAAACCCGTAACATGGCCGAGGCGCTCAAGCGGCGGCCGGAGGATGAGCCTCGATGAACGGTGGCGACACGGAGCGGAAAAAGCAGAAGCTCATCGATTTGGGGAAATCGAAGGGCTTCCTGACCCTCGACGAAGTCAACGACAACGTCCCGGAAGAAATCGTTTCACCGGACCAGATCGACGACTGGCTCACCGCTCTGGGCGACGAAGGCATCGAGATCGTGGATTCCGCCTCCAAGGTGCGCGTCTCGTCGAAGACGCCGGCGCCGAAGGTCGTCGACCTCGACGAGAAGGAGGAGGAAGAGGAGGAGGGCGACGACGATTACGACGGGGGTTATTCGAAGACGAACGACCCCGTGCGCATGTACCTGCGCAAGATGGGGTCGGTGTCGCTGCTCACGCGCGAGGGCGAGGTGGAGATCGCCAAGCGCATCGAGGAGGGCGAGCGGCGCGTGCTGCAGACGGTGCTGAACAGCCCCATCGCGGTGCAGGAGCTGCTCGAGCTCGGCGACCGCCTGCGCAAGCAGAAGGTGCGGGTCAAGGAGGTCGTGCGCGACGTCGACGAGGAGGACGCCGAGTTCGACGAAGAATGGCACACCGAGCGCGTCTGCAAGGTGCTCGACAAGGTCCGCAAGCACGCCAAGGAGAACGAAAAGCTCGACGAGAAGCTCGGCGACAAGAGCCTCAGCGAGCTGAAGAAGAAGAAGCTCCGCGACGCCATCAACGCCAACAAGATGGACATGTTCGAGGAGCTGTCGGAGCTCCGCCTCAACAAGAAGACGATCGAGCGCATCGTCGGCAAGCTCAAGGCGCTGGTCGTGCGCATCGAGAAGGCCGAGGCGGAGATGGGCGAGTGCGAGCGGCGGGCGGGGATGCCGCTCAAGGATCTCAAGCGCACGCTGCGCGAGATCAAGGCGAACCCGGCCAAGCTGAAGGCGGTCACCAAGAAGCTCGGGTTGACGCTGCCCGAGCTCGAGGACACCGACCGCGTCATCAAGAACGCCGCCAAGATGATCGAGGCGGTCGAGGAGGAGGCGCGCATCAGCGTCGACGACCTCCGCCACACCTACAAGGAGATCCACGAGGGCGAGCGCATGGCCGAGAAGGCCAAGAGCGAGCTCGTCGAGGCCAACCTCCGCCTCGTGGTGTCGATCGCCAAGAAGTACACGAACCGCGGCCTGCAGTTCCTCGACCTCATCCAGGAGGGGAACATCGGCCTGATGAAGGCGGTCGACAAGTTCGAGTACAAGCGCGGGTACAAGTTCTCGACGTACGCGACGTGGTGGATCCGCCAGGCCATCACCCGCGCCATCGCCGACCAGGCCCGCACCATCCGCATCCCCGTCCACATGATCGAGACCATCAACAAGCTCATCCGCACCTCGCGTTACCTGGTGCAGGAGCTGGGTCGCGAGCCGACGCCGGAGGAGATCGCGGAGAAGATGGAGCTTCCGCTCGACAAGGTGCGGAAGGTGCTGAAGATCGCCAAGGAGCCGATCTCCCTCGAGACCCCAATCGGCGAGGAAGAGGACAGCCACCTCGGCGATTTCATCGAGGACAAGAGCGTCATCTCCCCGGCGGAGGCGGTCATCTCGATGAACCTCGCCGAGCAGACGCGCAAGGTCCTCGCCACGCTGACGCCGCGCGAGGAGAAGGTCCTGCGCATGCGCTTCGGCATCGGCGAGAAGTCCGACCACACCCTCGAGGAGGTCGGGCAGGACTTCGAGGTCACGCGGGAGCGCATCCGCCAGATCGAGGCGAAGGCGCTGCGCAAGCTGCGGCACCCGTCGCGGTCGAAGCGGCTCAAGGCGTTCGTCGAAAACTGAGCGTTCGCACGAGGGGGTGAGGATGCCCCGGGCCGGGTTGGTGGTCGCGCTCGCGTGCGCGGGGTGCTTCGTCTCGCCGGTCATCCCGCTGGGAAGCGGGCCCGCACCCGCCCGCACGCCCGCCGAGGCGCAGGCGCGCGCGGCGCGCAACCTTCTGCCGGTGGACCTCATCGTCCCCGACGGGCGGGTCCCGCCGGCGCACACGTTCCACGCGCGCGTATGGGTGGACGCGGGGTTCCGCCAGCGGCCGCACTGGCGGTCGTACGTCGAGGAGATCGTCCGGCGGACGAACCTGTACCTGGGGGCGGCGTTCGGGGCGGACATCGAGATCGCGGTCCAGCCGTGGGAGCGCGCCGGCGCGAGCTCGCTCGAGGGGATGCTCCACGAGCTGGAGAGCGACGATCCGGGCGACGGCGTCGACTGGGTGATCGGCTTCGTCGGCGCGGACCGCGCGATGTCGACCGACTACCACCGTCTGGGCATGGCGGAGATCCTGGGCAAGCACTTCGTCGTCCGCGACATGAATGACGCCGACGAGGCGCGCGCGCTCGACCAGGCGTTCGGGCGGCTGGGCGACCGGGAGAAGGCGGAGCTCTACGCCGCGCGCAAACGGCACAAGGAGACGCTGTGCTTCCTGCACGAGTGGGCGCACACGCTGGGGCACCCCCACGAACCGGACCGGGAGAAGGTGATGGCGCCGGGCTACTCCCACCGCGCCGCCGCGTTCTCCCCCGACGGCGCGAAGCTCATCCGGCTCAGCCTGGTGGTGCGCCAGCGCGGGGCGGGCGCGGCCCGCGCGGCGGCGGAGATGCGGCAGATCCTGGAGAACGCGGGCGAGGAATGGGCCGCGGCGGACCGCGACGACGTGCTCGCCGCGCTGACCGGGGCGCCGCCGCCGGGGCGCGCGGCGCAGCCGGCACCGGCGCGCGCGTCGGAGGCCGCGCGGGAGATGCTCCAGCACGCCTACGATCGGGACCAGGCGGGAGATCGCGCGGGCGCGCTCGCCGCGCTCGACGCCGTGCGCGCGTCGCTGGCCGCGGGGTCCGAGGAGTGGAAGGTCGCGCTGCAAATCTACCTCCACCTCGGCGCGCTCGCGCGCTTCGACGAGGTCGCCGGGTCCGCCTCCGGCGTCGACGACCTGCGCGCCGACGCGCTGCGCGTGCGGCGCGAGACGGGCCTCGCGCCGCACGCGGCCGCGTCCGGCCTCGCCCCCGCGGACGAGCCCGAGGCGCGCGCCGCGTTCGTCGACGCCATGGGCAAGCTGCAGGACGGGGACATCGCGGGCGGGCGCCGGCTCCACGCCGCCGCGGCGAAGCGGTTCCCGCGCGCGCTGCCGACCGCGCTCCTCGCCTGCCACGTCGCCGGCTACGCGAACGACGCCGCCGGCGCGCGCAAGGCGTGCGCGGCCGCGGTGGCGCGCTGGGACGAGCTGCCCGGCGCGCATTTCTGGCTCGGCCAGACGCTGGCGCGCCCCGACCTGCGGATCGCCCACCACCGACGGGTCCTCGAGCTCGACCCCTCGACCGAGGGGTCATGGACGGCACTGTCGCAGCTGTACGAGCGGATGCACGACGCCGGCGCGCTCGAGGCGCTGCGGCGGGACTACCGGCAGCGGTTCCATCGGACATTGCGTTAGCCGGGACCGCGCCGCAGGCGCGGAACCCGGCTACTTTTCTTCCGGCGGGCGTTAATCTACTTCGCGGAACCAAGAGCCCTCGCCCCCACCGCCTCCGGCTTGCGCTGATGGGTTTGTGGACAAGCGCGGGACGCACAACACGCGATCGCAAACTCGGGCCCGCGTGGGCCGCGCTTGCCCACAAGCCCCACAGCGCCTCGCCCCCCCGGGAGCCCCCACGCCCCCGCCCCCAGAGAAAAAAGGACCCAGAGAGAGCGCGACGGGGCGTCACTCTTGGGGGGCGGGGGGTGTCTCTTTTCAATCTCTGGCAGCAGCAGTAACCTGTGGGCGGTGTGAGCCGCCCGCGACCGTCGGTGACGAGGGGCAGATGGGCGCCCAGGGGTCGCGGGCGGGTCAAGCTCCTGTGGGCGGCAATCTCGATCGCACCGTCGGCAATGGATCGGGCCGTCCACAGGAGCGTCACCGGCCACAGGCATCGCGTTTCCTGTTGACTCCAATGCGGTGTTGTGCAAATCTGCCGGAGCAAGAATGAGCGGACGCGCCCACAGACAGCTTTCGCTCCCGAAACCGCCGACCTGGGGTGGTCCGCGCGAGAACTCCGGCCGCAAGCCGACGGGCCAATTCGGCTACGATCGTCGATGCCGACCCCAGTCGGGCGTCAGCCACGGCCCTCGGCCGGAGCTCAACCCGCGCCACCCGCTCCACGTGACGCTCCGCGCCGTGAACGGCTCGCCGAGCATGCGCAATTTCGCGGTCGCCCGCGAGATCGGCAAGCTCCTCAAGCGCCGCGCGCGGCGCGAGCTAGCGTGCCGTGTGGTCCATTTCACTATTCAGAAGGACCACATTCACATGATCGTCGAGGCCGCCGACCGCATCGCCCTCTCGCGCGGAGTGCAGGGGCTGGCCTCGGGCGTCGCCCGCGTGGTCAACCGGACGACCGGGTGCTCCGGCGGCCTGTGGCGCGATCGCTACCACGCGCGGCCGCTCCGCACCCCGACAGAGGTCCGCCATTGCTTAGTCTACGTCCTCCGGAACGGCCTCAAGCACGGTTCGACCGCGTGCGCGATCGATCCGTGCTCTTCGGCCGCGTGGTTCGATGGCTTCGAGGGCCGTCCGCCGGCACGCACCGACCCCGCGCCGATCGTGGCGCCGAAGACCTGGCTCCTCGCGACCGGCTGGCGAACGCGCGCGGGCGGTGCGCTTCGAGCCGGCGAAGCGCCCGTGTACGACGGCGGCGTCTCTTAGTTGAGCCAGAGAAAATACCGCAGCTTCCGCCCGAACGTGTCCTGGTTGCCGTCGATCTCCTTCTTCATCCGCCCCAGGCGGCCGAGGAGGCCCGAAGGCTTCTTGTCGGCGACGTAGCTCGACCCGAAGAGGCTGCGCAGCGCGGCCTCGACGGTCTCGGGATGACTATGCACGACGCGCTTGAGGATGGCGAAGTCGAACACGATGTCCTTGGGGTCGGACAGCATCCGGCCGATGTCGAGGTATCCGCGCGGCGGGTTGTCCCAGCGACGGTCGCCGAGCTGCGCCAGCGCCGCGACGGACAGGCCCGTGTCGCCGCGCATCAGCGCGCGCACGTCGCCGAGCACGTCCTCCCAGGTGCGATAGAGCGCCTCGTCCACCGCCAGCGGCAGGGGATGGCTCTTCTGGCGCGGGCTCGGCACCCACTCGCGATCGTCGTCGGTCTCGGCCAGGTAGGCCTGGCGCGCGCGGTCGGCGAAGCCGAGGCCGGCGAGCACCAGGGTGCGCGCGCGCTGCACGCGGCCAGCGTCGGCGAGCCGGATGGTCAGCGAGTCGGCGCTGCCGAACATGCGATCGAGCTCGGACCACCGGTAGGCGAGCACGATCTCGACGAACGCGCGCTGGAAGGCGACCATCGCGCGCGCCCAGTCGGCGTCGCCGACGTCGAAGCGGAAGGTCGGCCGGCGGCGGGCGTCGCCGTCGGGCAGCTCGTGACCGGCGCCGTCGTACTCGATCTCGAACAGGCGGCGGTCGCGATCGTCGATGTGCCCGCTGTGGTTCCAGTCGCGCTCCCAGCAGGCGAGGCACAGCTCGAGCGAGAAGTCGGGATCGGCCGCGACGACGGCGAGATCGCGATCGACGGCGTCGAGGCGATCGAGGAACGCCTGCCAGGCGGCGCGGCCGCGCTCGTGATCGAGCGCCTTGAACGACTCGCCCTGGTCGAGCACCGCGCCGAGCTCCTCGACCAGCGCGCTGCCGCCCTGCTCGTAGGTCGCGATCGCGCGCACCGCCGCCGCCTGCGCGTTGCCGGGGTCGCGCGCCAGCACGGTCGTCGCCTCGCGCGCGGCGTCGTCGAAGCGCGAGCCGCGCAGCGCCGCGATCGCGCCGGCGCTGTCGTCCGCGCGCTGCGCTGGCGAGCGAGCCGGCGTGGCGGGGTGAC
>DATFWE010000062.1:0-2651 GCA_035259575.1 Haliangiales bacterium | reverse complement strand
CTCCGCAGTCGCCCCGATCCGGCGGTTCCCGGCCAGCGATCTGGAGCCGGCGAGCGCGGCCGAGGTGACGGATCACGACGGTCGCGACCCCGACCGGGCAGGGGCGTTCGCGCTCGCCGCCGCGGCACAGGCGCTGGAGGCGGCGGGAATCGCCCCCGATCAACTCGACCTCGGCCGAGTGGGTGTGGCGCTCGGGACCACGCTCGGCGGCATGGAGATATTCGAGACGTGGGATGCCGCGGTGGCGGCCGGGCAGCCGTTGCCCGGCGCCCTCGACCGCATCCCGTACTACGCGCCTGCGGCCCGCGTGGCCGACGCGATCGGCGCGCGCGGGCCCGTCATGACGCCGCAGCTCGCGTGTGCCTCGGGCAGCGAGGCGGTGGTGCTGGCGGCGGACTGGGTGCGCGCCGGACGCGCCGACGTGGTCCTCGCGGGGGGCGCGGATCTCCTGTGCCGGTTCGTCGTCGCGGGCTTCAACTGCCTGCATGCGACCGCCGAGATCGCGCGGCCCTTCGACCGCGACCGGCGCGGGCTCGTCCTGGGCGAGGGGTCCGCGGTGCTGGTCATCGAGGACGCGGCGCGCGCCGCCAGGCGCGGCGCGCGCGTGCGCGCGCGCGTGCTTGGAGCCGGTGCCGCGGCCGACGCCACGCACATGACCGCTCCCGATCGCGAGGGAAGCGGCGTGGTCCGCGCCGTGCTCGCCGCCCTGCACGACGCCGGCGTCGATCTCGGCGCCGTGGACTTCGTCTCCGCGCACGGCACCGGCACTCCGTTCAACGACGCCATGGAGGCGCATGCGCTCAGACGGCTCTTCGGCGACCGTCCCGTGCCGGTGAACTCGATCAAGGGAGCGATCGGCCACACCCTGGGCGCGGCGGGGGCGTTCGAGGCGGTGCTCTGCACTGGTGTACTGGACGAGGGCTGCATCCCGCCGACGGTCGGCCTCGAGCATCCCGATCCCGCGTGCGAGGGACTCGATCTGGTGCACGGCGACGCCCGGCGCGGTGACGTGCGCGTGGCGCTCTCGACCTCCTCGGGCTTCGCGGGCGCGAACACCGCCCTGGTGCTGGGACGCGCATGACGGAGATCGCGATCACGGGGGCCGCGGCGGTCGTCGACGATCGGCTCGGCGCGCTGCCCGAGACCATCCGGAGTCGCGCCGCGCGCGTTGAGCGCGTCACCCAGCTCGCCCTGGCCGCGGCCGGTCACGCGCTCGCCGAGGCGGGCCTCGCGGTGACGGACGGTCCTCCGCGTCCTCGCATGGGTGTGGCGCTCGGCACCGCCTTCGGCTGCTTCGTCACCAACGCTGCGTACCAGCGGCGCGTCGCGGCCGACGGTCCCAAGGTGGCGAGCCCGCGCCTCTTCTCCGCCACGGTCTCGAACGCGGCCGCAGGCGAGATCGGCATCGGGTACCGGCTGGGCGGCCCGGCGGTGACCCTCACGGCGGGTGGTGCGGCGGGCTTGGCGGCGATCGCGCACGCCGCGGACCTGGTCGCGACCGGGCGGGCGGACGCGATGGTCGCCGGCGGGATGGACGCGTGCGACGCCGCGCTCGAGCGCTGGCTCGGGGACGGCGGCCTCGCGATGGGGGAGGCGCCGCCCCGGGACGGCGCGGCGGTCGTCGTGCTCGAGCCGGTCCTGGCGGCGCGGAGGCGCGGTGCCGCGGAGCGCGGCCGGATCGTCGGGCACGCGGCCGGGTTCACCCCCGCGCGCGATCGCGACGCCGCGGGCGTGCGGTCGGCCATCGAGGCGGCCCTGGCGGACGCCGGCGTGCGGCCGGCGGAGCTGTCGCAGGTAATCGTGCGCGATGTGCCGACCACGGCGGAGCGAACGCGACGTGCGCTGCACGCCGTTCTCGATGGGACCCAGCCCCACATCCAGCACCCCTCGGCGTCGTACGGTGAGACCTTTGCCGCCGCGTGTCCCCTGGCGCTCGTCGGGGCCCTCGCCGACGCGAGCCCGGCGCCGTTCCTCCTGCTCGACGTCTGCCCGAGCGGACACGTCGCGGCGCTGGTGGCGGCCGGCGCGGGTCGCGCGTGAGCGAGCTCGCCGGCCATCGCGTGCTCGTGACCGGCGGCTCGCGCGGCATAGGGCGCGCCGTCGCGCTCGCGTGTGCGCGCGCGGGCGCCGCCGTGGCCTTCAACTACTCGCGCGACGAGGACGACGCGGAGGCGGCCGAGACCCTGGCCGCCCTGCGCGCGACCGGCGCGCGGGCGCATGCCGTGCAGGCCGACGTCGCCGACGCCGACGCGGTCGGCCGGCTGTTCGGCGAGCTGCGCGAGGCGCTCGGCGGCGCGGCCGACGTCCTGGTCAACAACGCCGCGGTGACCCACGACGGCCTCCTGATGATGCTGCCGGAGAGCGGCTGGCGGCGTGTGCTCGACGTCGACCTGACAGGCGCGTTCCTGTGCAGCAAGGCGGCGCTCCGCGGCATGATCGGCGCGCGGTGGGGACGCATCGTCAACGTCGTCTCGCCGGCCGCCTTCTTCGGCAAGGAAGGCGCGTCGGCCTATGCCGCGGCAAAGGCGGGCGTCGTCGCCCTCACCAAGTCGCTCGCGCGCGAGGTCGCTCGCTACACCATCACCGTGAACGCCGTCTCTCCCGGCTTCGTCGACACCCGTCTGATCCACGAGCTGGCCGAGGCGGAGCGC
>DATFWE010000061.1:0-18262 GCA_035259575.1 Haliangiales bacterium | reverse complement strand
CCGAGGTACTTCCCGCCGGTGGCGGCCGCGATGGCGCGGAGGACGTCCTGGCGCGCCTCGGGGCGCTCGAGCTCCGCCCGCTCGGGCGAGACGAGGAAGACGTCGTCGGCGACGACGTCGCGGTCGCCGAGGCGCGCCTTGGCCGACGCCCGGTAGGACCCGGCCGCGAGCGGCGCGACGTCGAGGATCGCCTCGCCGCCGGGGTCGGTCTTGACCTTGGTCATCAGCACCGCCGCGGGCTTGGGGTCGGTGCGCGACACGGCGACGCCGACCTCGACGCCGGGGGCGGGCCGATAGTCCTGGTCCTTGAGGCGCACGGTGAGGCGCGGCCCGCGCGCCGCGGCGTACTCCGCCTGGTCGGACTCGATGTGGAGGTGCTCGAGGTCGGGGTCGCGGATGAGCCAGCTCACCGCGTTCTCCCAGAACTTGGTGTAGGCGCGGCCGTCGTCGCCCTGGCCGGCGGCGACGAAGCCCCAGCGCCAGCTGGCGTCGGTGAGCAGCGCCAGGCTGCGCCCCTTGCCGTAGTCGCCGGTGACGAGAACCGGCAGGGGCCGCCCGTTGCGCCCGCGCAGCGCCGGGTGCTCGAGCAGCACCGACGCGGATGCGCGCGGCTGGGCGACGAAGTTCAGGCCCTGGAGCACCGGCAGCGCCGCCCAGCGCGCCTCGTTGTCGCGGCGATCGAAGCGGAGCTGGGTGATCGGGTGGAGCAGCCCCTCGGCGGTGACGCGCGGGCGGAAGTCGTCGACCGAGTAGAGGCTCCCCGGCTGCCCGGTGTCGGGGAGGAGCTCGACGGGGAGCGCCTCGGCGACGGGCGTGCCGTAGGCGTCGCCCGAGCTGAACGACTTGGCGCCGCCCACCATCGCCAGCGCGCCGCCCTGCTCGACGTAGGCGCGGATGTTCTCGAGGTAATGGCGCATCTGGTAGTGGAGGAGCTCGAAGTCCATGAACACGATGAGGTCGAACGAGCCCAGCTCCTGCTCGAACAGCTCCTCGTGGGGGAAGGGGATGAGCGACAGCTCGTGATTCGCCACCGACTGGATGTCGTCGAACGTGCGCAGGATGAAGAAGGAGATGAGGTCGACATTGGGGTCGTTCTTGAAGAAGGCGCGCAGGGCGCGCTCGTCCCACGACGGCCGGCCGGCCACCTGCAGGACGCGGATCTTGTCGCGGATGACGCGCATCACGAACGAGCGGGTATTGTTGTCCCGCACCGACTCCTCGGGGAGGATGGGGACCGACACGTCGTAGACGTTCTTGCCGATGCGATCGGGGACGATCTCGAACGTGACGCGCGCCTCGGGCACGTTGCCGCCGACGCGCACGGTGCGGCTGCGCAGCGGCACGCCGTCGCGGCGGAGGACGACGGGGATGTCGATCGACGCGAGGCCAGTGGTGCGGATGACCGCCTCGATCTTCACCGCGGTGCGGACGAAGGCGAACTCGTCGGTGAGGATGCGCGACACCGCCAGGTCGCGCAGGCCCGCGCGCCCCGCCCACGCGGTGTGCACGTGCGTCCCCAGCGCGGCGAGGAAGTCCTGCGACGCGCCGTCGTCGACGCCGTCGCCGAAGCGGCCGGTCGGCGTGCCGTCGGACACGACGACGATGCCGGCGAGATCGTGGCTGTCGTAGCGGTTCTGGATCTGCTCCAGCGCCTCGCGCAGGAGCGTCGCGTCGCCGCGCGGGTGGACGGGGTGGCGGAGGGCGGACTCGGCGGCCGGGGACAGCGTGTCCGAGAACGTGTAGAAGTCGAGGATGTGGTCCTCGCGCCAGCCCTGGAACGCGGCGCGCGAGCCGGCGACGAGGCGGGCGGCGCGGGCGGCGCGGGTGTCGCCGCCGGGCGCCTCCGCCAGCGCCATCGAGCGCGAGTCGTCGACGAGGATGGCGATGTGGTTGGGCTCGCGCGTCACGTGGCGCAGCTCCAGCGCGGGCTCGAGGAACAGTATCAGCGCGGCGCCGCAGGCCCCGGCGCGCATGGCCACGAGGAGCGCGCGCCGGCCGGGGCGGGCCTCGCGCCGCGTGCCCACGAACGAGAGGATCACCGTGGCGGCGGCGACGACGATGCCGACGACGATGCCGGCGCGGCCCCAGGGCGCCGACAGGACCCAGCGCCACTCGTTGAACTTGTCGCCCGCCGGCACCGACGACGACACGTTCCACGCGACCAGCCGCTCGCCCACCAGGACGAGCGCCAGGACGAGCGCCGTGGACGACGAGGCCACGGTGAGCCCGACCGGCCCGCGCCGCCAGCGCGAGATCCCGGCGATCAGCGCGCACGCGCCGAGCGCCGCGAGGAGCCCGAGCCGCCACGGGCCGGTGAGGAGGCTCACCAGCATCTAATCGTCTACCTTCCACTTCCGCCGTTTCAAGATGAACGGCACATGGACCTGGTCGGTCTTGTAGTCGAGGCACAGCGCGTACATGACGAGGTTGATGCCCAGGCGGATCGCCAACTCGCGCTGGCGCTCGCCGCCGGGGTAGCAGGGGTAGGCGAAGTTGCCGAAATCGTCCTTCGCCCACGCCCCCGCCATGTCGTTCTGGTTGTACACGATGACGGTGCGGTCGTCGCGCGTCACCCCCTCGAGGTCCTTGGACACGGCGACGCGGCCGGGGGCGCCGGCGAGCAGGTAGAACGTCTTGTAGATGACGTGGTCCTCGGACAGCGGCGCCAGGCCGGTGGCGGGGGGGAACACCTCGGCGACGAGCTGGCGCACGCTGGCGTCGACCTCGCCGCCGGCGCGCCCCTCGGCCGAATCGATGACGAGGAACCCGCCGAACGTGAGAAAGCGCCGCAGCGCCTCGAGGTCGCGCGCCGGCGGGATGGGGAAGCGCCGGTCCGCCGCCATATAGAGGAAGGGCGTCTCGAACAGCTTGGGGGAATGGAGCTGCACCGGCGCGCTGGCGACGCGCGCCACGTCGATCGACGTGCGCAGGTCGATCTGCGTGCCGAGGCGCGTCAGCGACAGCGCGCGGGGCGTCCCCGGCTGCGGCAGGCCCCCGATCGTCAGCTCGCCGAAGCGGAACTGGGACGCCGGCCCGATCGCGCGCGCCCGCCGCGGCCACAGCGCCGCGGCCAGGCACCCGGCGAGAAACGCCCTGCGCGTGGTCATGATTGCTCCGGCGCGTCGCTCCGCCGCGGGGGCTCCGGGTCGTTCGGCTGCGCCTCTCTCCAGGGTCGCCCTGCTCCGCGGCTCCGCTCCGCGCCTCATGGTATCGTGCTCCCATGAAAGGTCGCCTGGCTTTCGTGCTCCTCGTCACATTCGCGCGCCCGCTCGCCGCGGTCGCGGCGGACAGCCAGGCGGAGGGCGGCACCGAAGTGTCCTATCCCCACAAGGGGCAGATCGGGATCTACTCCCAGATCGGGATCGGCTATCGGTTCATCGCCCGCTACGACGAGAACGACTTCTGCGGCAAGGCGGGGAGCGCCGTGTGCACCGGATCGACGCCCCCGTGGATCGAGCTCGGCCTGTCCTACGGGGCGACCAACAGCCTCGAGCTCATCACCGACGTGCGCATCGGCCTGTCGACCGACTTCAAGCCGGAGACGTCGTCCGCGAGCGCCCCGCGCAACCTGGTCATCGCGCCCGGGCTCAAGGTCTACATCGACGACGAGGGCTCGCTCAAATGGTTCTCCACGTTTCAGCTGGCGATCGACCTCACCGACTACTCGTCGAGCACGGTCAAGACCAAGGTGGACTTCGGCGAGCGCTCGGTGATCGGCCTGCTCATCGATCTGCATCGGACCTTCGGCGTCTACATTCACGGCGGGGTGACCTTCGGGTTCGTGCGCTGGTTCCGATTCGAGATGGACGGGGGCGTCGGTCTCCAGGCGCGCTTCCCGTAAGCATAGCAGGGTAGAATCCCTCCATGGTCCAGGGTTGGCGCATCTGCGTGACCGGGGGGGCGGGCTTCATCGGCTCGCACCTGGTGGAGCGGCTCGTCCCCGGGAACCGCCTCGTGGTGTTCGACAACTACCACCGCGACGCGCTCACCGCGTCGGGGCTGGCCAAGCACCCCGAGGTGGAGATCGTCCGCGGCGACGTCCTCGACGCCGACGCGGTGCGGCGCGCCATCGCCGGCTGCGACGCGGTGGTCCACCTGGCGTCGATCGCCGGCGTGGACACGGTCCTCAAGCACCCGGTGCTCACCATGAAGGTGAGCCTCCTCGGCACGTACCACGCGCTCGAGGCGTCGGTCCAGGCCGGGACGGTCAAGCGGTTCATGGACTTCTCCACCAGCGAGGTGTTCGGCCGCTACGCCTACCACGTCACCGAGTTCGACTCCACGACGCTGGGCGCGGTGGGCGAGGCGCGCTGGACGTACGCCGTCGCCAAGCTGGCCACCGAGCACCTGGCGATGAACTACCACAAGCAGCACGGGCTGCCCGCGTGCTCGATCCGCCCGTTCAACATCTACGGGCCGCGCCAGGTGGGGGAGGGGGCCGTCCACCACTTCATCATGCGCGCGCTCAAGAACGAGCCGCTCACCGTCCACAACGATGGGGCGCAGATCCGCGCCTGGTGCTACGTCGACGACATCATCGACGCGATCCTCCTCGCCCTGGAGAAGCCGGAGGCCGCCGGGCACGCGTTCAACATCGGCAACCCGCGGTCGACGGTCACGATCTACAACCTCGCGCGGGAGATCGTGCGCCTGAGCTCGTCGGCGTCGCGCATCGAGTTCGTCAAGTGGCCCCACCCCGACGTGGAGATCCGCGTCCCGTCGGTCGAGAAGGCGCGCGACATCCTGGGCTACCATGCCCGCGTGGACCTCGAGGAGGGCCTCCTCCGCACCATCCACTGGTACCGCCGCCACAAGACGTAGTCATGCCCGAGCCCGTCCTCGTCATCGACAACCTCACCAAGGAGTACAAGACCGACATCCGCAAGCCGCGGGTGCGCGCGGTCGAGGGACTGTCGCTGGAGGTCGGTCGGGGCGAGCTGTTCGGCTTCGTCGGGCCGAACGGCGCCGGCAAGACGACGACGATCCGCACCGCGATGGGGCTGATCCGCCCGACGCGCGGGCGGGTGTCGATCTTCGGTCACCCGGCGGGGAGCCGCGCCGCGCGCGAGCGCCTGGGCTTTCTGCCCGAGTCGCCCTACTTCTACGACTATCTCAGCGCGCGCGAGCTCCTCGACCTGGCGGGGCGGATCTTCGGCCTTGCCCCGGCGGAGCGGCGCGCGCGCGCCGGCAAGCTCCTCGAGCGGGTCGGCCTGGGCGACGCGGCCGATCGGCCGCTGCGCAAGTTCTCCAAGGGCATGCTCCAGCGCGCCGGGCTGGCGCAGGCGCTCATGAACGACCCCGAGCTCGTCGTGCTCGACGAGCCCATGAGCGGGCTCGACCCGCTCGGCCGCAAGGACGTGCGCGATCTCATGGTCGAGCTCCACGAGGCGGGGAAGACGATCTTCTTCTCGACCCACATCCTCCCCGACGTGGAGGCGCTGTGCGACCGCGTCGGCGTCATCCACCAGGGGCGCCTGCGCGACGTGGGCCCGGTGGCGCGCCTCCTCGACCAGACGCACGTCGGCACCGAGGTCGTCCTGCGCACGCACGAGCCCATCGACCTCGACGGAGTGACGGTCGAGCGGCGCACGGACGAGGAGATGACGGTGGTCCTGCCCGCGGGGACCGACGTCACGTCGTTCCTCGCGCGCCTCGACGGCAAGGCGCGCGTCGTGACCGTCACGCCGCGGCGCGATTCGCTCGAGGACTGGTTCGTGCGCCTGACGCGCGACGAGGAGGCGACGTGAGCGAGCGGAGGCGCGCACGAGGCGACTTCGAGCGAGGCGCAGCCGAGCGAGGCGGAGCCGCGCGGCGACGCGAGCGAACGGAGCAACCCCAGGTGAGCGAGCGGAGGCGCGCACGAGGCGACTTCGAGCGAGGCGCAGCCGAGCGAGGCGGAGCCGCGCGGCGACGCGAGCGAACGGAGCAACCATGAACCGCAGCGTCCGCGTCCGCGCCATCGCGCTCAACACGTTCCGCGAGGCGGCGCGCTCGCGCATCCTCTACGCCATCTTGCTCCTCGTCCTGGCCGTGAACTTCGCGGCGATCGGCTGCGGCGTCATGTCCTACAGCGAGGAGGCGCGCGTCGCCGTCGATTTCGGCCTGGGGTCGGTGTCGGTGTTCGGCGCGATCACCGCGATCGTCCTCGGCGTCACCCTCCTTTATACCGAGGTGCAGCGGCGCACGATCCACGTGATCCTGGCCAAGCCCATCGCGCGCTTCGAATTCGTGCTCGGCAAGTACCTCGGCATGGCGATGACGCTCACGTTCCTGGTGGTCGCGTTCGGGCTGGCGCTCCTCGGGCAGCTCGCGCTGCAGCATGCGCCCGTCACCGCCGCGCTGGGCAAGGCGGTGCTCCTCGCCTGGCTGGAGGTGCTCATCGTCGCCGCGATGGCGATCTTCTTCTCGGCGTTCTCGACGCCGTTCCTGTCCGGACTGTTCACGCTCGGTCTGTGGGTCATCGGGCGCTCGTCCGACGAGCTCGCGCGCGTCGCGGAGAAGTTCAAGATCGGGGCGTTGCGCTACGTCGCCAAGGCCGCGCTCTACGTGGTGCCCGACCTGCACGTGTACGCCGCGTCGGGGTCGGACGTGTCGGGGCAATGGGTGTCGGTGCACGGCACGTTCGTGACCTGGGAGTACGTCGGCACCGCGGCGATCTACGCGGCCGCCGTCGTGGCGGTGCTGCTCATCCTCGCCATGGTCATCTTTTCCAGGCGGGACTTCACATGAGCGAACGAGCGCCGGCGAGGACTCGCGCGACTTCGAGCGAGGTGCAGCCGAGCGAGGTGGAGCGCCGAGCCGGCGCGAGTGAGCGTGTACGATGAAACGTTGGATCATCCTGGCCGTGGCCGTCTGCCTCGCCGCCGTGGTGACGCGCGTGTTCTGGGACGGGCGGGCGGCGCTCGACCGGGGGGACGAGGCGCTCGCCAAGGGCGACGCCGTCGAGGCGATGACGCAGTGGCGGCGCGCGGCGCGCTGGTACGCGCCGGGGGCGCCGCACGTCGCCGACGCGTACGACCGGCTCGAGACGCTGGCCAAGGCCGCGGAGGAGAAGGGCGACGCCAAGACCGCGCTCGACGCGTGGCGCGCCATCCGCTCGTCGATCCTGGCCACGCGGTCGTTCTACACGCCGTTCCCGGGCCGGCTCGAAGCCGCCAACGAGCGCATCGCCGCGCTCATGGCCAAGGTCGACACCGCGCACGGCACCGAGGAGGAGCGGCGCCAGTTCCACTACGACCTCCTCGCGCGCGACGACAGCCCGCGCGTCGGCTGGGCGCTCCTCGCGCTCGCCGGGTTCGCCGCGTGGGTCGGGGGCGGCTTCTGGTTCGCGCGGCGCGGCGTGGGCGAGGACGGCAAGCTCGAGCGCAAGGCCGCGGCGCGCGCCGGCCTGCTCATCGCGGTGGGGATCCTGGTCTGGATGCTCGGGCTGTGGAAGGCGTGATACCGTAGAGGCATGCGTCGGCTCATCATCATCGGGCGCGGAATCACGGCGGAGCGGCTCGCGGTGCTCGCCGGGCAGCTCGGCTACGAGGAGCTCAGCGTCAGCGAGGGGCTGGACCTGCCGCTCCGCGTCGAGGATCACGTGGTGGTCGCCGAGGAGGACACGACGCGCGCCCGCGAGCTGCTCCACGCCATCGCCACCGCCGAGCGCGTCCCGGCCTACGTCGGCTACGCCGCGCCGCACAAGGAGGGGTGGAAGGCGCTGGTGGCGCTGGCGGCGCGCAATGTGCCCAAGGCGCGCATCGACGGGGTGTCGGCGCCCGCCGGCGTCGACGTCGGCGCGGAGACCCCGGACGAAGTCGCCATCGCGGTCGCCGCCGAGCTGGTGGCGCTCCGGCGGGGGCGGGCGCGGCCGTCGGCGGGGATGGAGATCACGCCGCCGCGGCGCCCGGCGCTCGTCGAGGCGCGGCCCCGGCGGCTCATCGGTGCGCTGTCGCGGCGGGACGCGACCGACCCGAACGAAGACGACGACGGCGACGGGGAGGGACGCAACTGATGGAGGTTCGCCCGCTCCGGCGGGACGACGTCGCCGCGGCCGGGCAGCTCCTCCACGATGCCTTCGCCCGCGTCGGCCAGGCGCACGGCTACGGCGCGCCCTGGCCAACGCCCGAGGACGCGGCGGCGCTGTGCGCGCGCTCCCTCGACGAGGAGCCCGAGGGCGCGCTCGCCGCCGTGGACGGCGTCCTCGTCGGCGCCGGCTTCGTCAGGCGGCGCGGCGAGACGGCGACGATCGGTCCGCTCGCCACGTCGGTGTGGGGGCGGGGGATCGGCGGCAAGCTCCTCGACGAGCTGATCGCCCGCGCCGAGGCGTGGGGCTGTCTGGCGGTGCGCCTGTTCCAGGACGCGTGGAACCCGATGTCGTTCGCGCTCTACGCCGGGCGCAGCTTCGCGCCGGTGGACGTCGCCGCGGTGCTCGAGCGGCCGCCGGGCAAGGTCGCGCCGGGCGGCTCGCGCGGGCTGGAGATCGTGCCGTTCGAGCCGCGCGACCTGCCGGAGGTCATGGCGCTCGACCATCGCCTGACCGGCCACGAGCGCGGCGACGACCTGCGCGCGCTAACGGCCCTCGTGGCGCGGCGGCGCGGCGCGCTGGTGGCGTTCCTGGGGCGGCGCGGGGACGCGCTGGGTCCGGCGGTGGCGCTCGACGCGTCCGACCTGGGCGCAGTGCTGTCGCGCGCGCTCGACGGGGGCGAGACGCTCGTCGCCCGCCTGTCGACGGCGGCGCCGGTGGCGCTGCCGATGGCGCGCGCGCTGGGGTTCCGCATCCGTTCCCTGGGGACGGTGATGGTGCGCGGCCCGGCGCCGCCGGCGCGGCCGCCCCAGCTCTACTCGCTTGCGCCCGAGGTTCTTTAGCGTCGTCCTGTCGCTGGCGCTGCACGCGGTCGCGTTCGCGCTGGCGGCGCTGCTCCTGCGCCCGCCGCCGCCGACGGCGCCGCGGGTGAGCTTCGACGTCGAGGGGCGGGCCGTCCGCGGCGCGGCGTCCCAGCAGGCCGCGGGCGCGGCCGAAAGCCCGGCCCCCGCGCGCGCCGCGGAGCCGTCGCGTGCGCCCGCGCGGCGTCGCGCGCCGGCGGCGGCTCCGGGCGGGACCGAGGCGCCCGCGGTCGCGTCGGCGATCCCGGTCGAGAGCGGCGGCGGCGAGCCCGCGCCCGAGCCGGCGCCGTTGCCCGGGTCCGGCCGGGCGCCCGGACCGCCGCCCGTCGACGCCGACGCGATCCGCGCGGCGATCCAGGCGCGCGTCCAGTATCCCCGTCTGGCCCGCAGCCAGGGTCTCGAGGGGACGGTGGTGGTGCGCTTCCGTCTGGGCCCGGGCGGCGCGCCCGAGGAGATCACGATCGTCGCGTCGGCGGGCGCCCTCCTAGACGAGGCGGCGCGCCGCGCGGTCGAGAGAGCGGCGCCGTTTCCGCCGGGAGCGGGATGGGTGCGCGTTCCCATCGAGTTCGCGCTTCGGCCGCCGCCCTGACATGCTATAAAACCGGACTGTCGAGCGATGGATGTTCGCTGCGAGAAATGTCTGACGGAATACGAGCTCGACGAGTCGAAAGTGACCGCCGCCGGCGTCACCGTCAAGTGCACCAACTGCGGGAATCTGTTCAAGATCAAACGTCGCGCCGCCTCGTCGCCCCCGCCGGTTCCGCCGGTCGCGGAAGAGGACCGTGCGTGGATGCTCCGCGGGCCGGACGGGGAGATCAGGCGCTTCCGCGAGCTCACCACGCTCCAGCAGTGGATCGTGGAGGGGCGGGTGACGCGCGAGCACGAGATCTCGCGCACCGGGGACACGTGGAAGCGGCTGGGCGAGATCGCGGAGCTGGGCTCGTTCTTCGAGGTCGTCGACCGGGCGCGGCTCGCGCAGCCGCGCGACGAGCACTTCGACGAGGCGAACCTGATCCCGCGCCAGCCCATCGAAATGACGGCGGAGCCGCCGCCCCCGCCGGCCCCGCCTCCGGCGCGTGAGGCCGACGATGCGCCGTCGTGGGACTCGCTGCGGGCAGCGGGCGATTCGGGCGTGCTCGCGTCGGGGCAGGAGCCGGCCTGGGCGGCCGCCGGGCCGACCGCGATGCTTCCGCGCAGCAACGCGGCGCCCGAGGAGCCGCTCGCCGCGCGCGGCGGCGGCGCCGCCACCGTGAAGGTGGGCGCGTTCGACGACTACGACTACCTCCCGCCCAAGCGGCGGGCGCCGTGGCTGCTCACCGCCATCATCATCCTCATCGTCGGCGCCGGCGCCGGGGTCTGGCTCTTCATCGGCGGCAAGAAGGGCGAGACGCCGCAGCCGTCGGTCACGCCGCTTCCGCCGCAGCCGGTTGCGGTCGCCGCGCCCGATGCGGCGCCGCCCCCGGCCAGGAACGCCAAGCTCGAGGAGGGCTTGGCCAAGCTGGGCGACGACACCGACGCCGCGTTCGCCGAGGCGGAGAAGCTGCTCGACGCCGCCCACGTCGCCGACGCCGCCGCCGACGCGAAGGTGTGGGCCGCGCTCTCGCTCGTCAACGCCGTGTGGTCGCAGGCGCTGGCCGACGACGCCGAGGCGGCCAAGGAGAAGGCCGCGGAGCTGCGCGCCGAGTCGGAGCGGCGCCTCCAGCGCGCCGAGAAGTTCGCCAAGGAGGCGGAGGGACGCGCGCCGGCGGCGCCGGAGACGGCGCTGGCCGCGGCCGAGGTCCTGCGCCTGAAGAAGGCGCCCACCGCCGAGGTGGAAAAGAAGCTCGCCGCCGCCGGCGACTCGGCGGACGCGATGTACGCGCGCGCGATGCTGCGCCTGCGCGACGGCAAGACCGACGGGGCGAAGAAGCTCTTCTACGACGCGTTGACCGCGCGCGAGCACGAGGGCGGCGTCCTGGTGCGGGCGCGGGCGCGCCTGGCCGCGATCGCGCTCGCCGAGAAACAGCTCGACGACGCCAAGACGCAGATCGAGGCGATCCTCGCGGCGCAGCCGGCGCACGAGCGCGCGCAGGCGCTCAAGAAGCGTCTCGACGAGGCGACGGCGGCCGCGGCGGCGCCGCCCAAGCCGGAGCCCCAGCCGGCGAAGCCGGAGCCGGCGAAGCCGGAGCAGGCCAAGCCGGAGCGGGCGAAACCGGAGCCGCCCAAGCCCGAGCGACCCCCGTCGGGCGCGGAGGGCGAGTTGCCCGCCGCGGTCCGCGGCGGGGACTATGACGGGCTCGTGGCGCGCGCCGACAAGCTCGCCGAGAACGGCGACTGCGGCGGCGCGTCCCGCTACTACGAGAAGGCGCTGGAGGCGCGCCCCGGCGGCGTCGAGGCGCTGACCGGGATCGGCTACTGCTTCCTCGATCGCAAGGACTACGGCAGGGCGCTGCTCAACTTCCGCGCCGCGCTCGGCATCTCCCCCCGCTACGGCGAGGCGCTCATCGGGATGGCCGAGGCGTACCGCTACCAAGGAAAGAAGGACGAGGCGGCCGAGTACTACCGCCGCTACCTCGAGCACAACCCGAGCGGCGGGAAGGCGGGGATGGCGCGCAAGTTCCTCGACGAGGTCGGGCCGAAGGCGCAGGCGCCGAAGCCGGAACCGCCCAAGCCGGAGACGCAGCCCCCGCCGCCCAAAGCGGAGCCGGCGCCGGAGCCGGAGAAGCAGGCGCCGCCGCCCCCGCCGGACAAGCTCCCCGACAAGCCGGCGCCCATCCCCGAGGCGCCGCCCAACTGATGGAGCAGCCATGAAGAAGCCCAGCGAAACCGAGGAAGAGTACTTTGCGCGGGAGGAGGCGGCGCGGCTCCAACGCAGCGCGGTGGAGAAGAACCGGGCCATCGAGGCGGAGGAACGCGAGCGGCTGAAGAAGCTCCATTACATGCGCTGCCCCAAGTGCGGGATGGAGCTGCGCGAGATCGCGTTCAAGGGGGTCAAGATCGACCGCTGCTTCAACTGCCACGGCACCTGGCTGGACCACGGGGAGCTCGAACGGGTGGCCGGGAAGGAGCCGGGGTTCCTCGACCGCATCGCCGCGGTATTCCGTCATGACTAGACGGCTCGTCGCCTGCCTGCTCGGCCTGGCGGCGTGCGATCCGCGTCTGTACGCCAAGCCCGAGCCCGGCGAGTCGGCGAGGGCGGAGAAGTCCGACAAGCCCGACAAACCCGACAAGCCCGACAAGCCCGACAAGAAGGACCACGACGACGACGAGCCCGCCTCGCCCGGCCCGAGCCCGCTGGCGGCGCTCGGCATGCTGGGGCAGAACCGCGGCCCGGGCCCGTGGGACGAGCCGCGCGAGGCCGGCGACAAGGACAAGGACCGCGCGGCGATCCTCGAGCTCGACGGCGCGGTCACCGAGCTCGAGGCGCCGTTCTCGTTCTCGCTCCTCGGCGACGGGGTGAAGAGTGCGCTGCCGCTGCGCCAGCTCATCGATCGGCTGCGCCAGCTCGACGCCGACGCGAAGGTGCCGGCGATCGTGCTGCGCGTGCGCGGGTTGGGGCTGTCGATGGCCTCCGCAGAGGAGCTCGGCGGCGCGATCGCCGGCCTGAAGAAGCCCGTCCACTGCCACTTCGAGGCCGCCGAGAACCTGGAGTTCGTCGTGCTGTCGCGCTGCCGCGACGTCGCCATCGCCCCCACCGGGCTGGTGTTCCTGTCCGGCCCGGCGCTGATCCCCATCTACCTGAAGGGGTTGCTCGACCTGCTCAACGTGCAGGCGGATTTCATTCACATCGGCGCATTCAAGGGGGCGGCCGAGCCGTTGACCCGGACGGAACCGTCGCCGGAGATGCGGAAGACCTACGACGACATCCTCGACGGCGCCTACGCGCGCATCGTCGAACAGGTGGCGGCGGGGCGGCACGCCGATCCCGCGCAGGTGAAGGCGTGGATCGACCAGGGCGCGTTCACCGCCGATCGCGCCAAGGCGGCCGGCCTGGTCGACGAGGTGGCGGCCTGGGAGGCGTTCCGCGACGCCAAGTCGGGCGGGACGTGGAAGCGGCTCGATCTGGACGAGAAGTCGGGGCAGCCGGACCTGCTCGCGCTCCTGGGGATGAAGCCCAGAAAGAAGGTGAAGGGGCCGCACGTCGCGTTGCTCTACGCCGTGGGCGAGGTGAAGGACGGCAAGGGCAGCCCGCTCGGGCCGTTCGAGGAGATCACCTCCGGCCGGCTCGTCCCCGCCGTGCGCGCGGCCGCGGCCGACGACGACGTGAAGGCCATCGTCCTTCGGGTGAACAGCCCGGGCGGCAGCGCGCTCGCGTCGGAGATCATCTGGGGCGCGGTGCACGACGCGATGGCCAAGAAGCCGGTGATCGTGTCGATGGGCTCGGTGGCGGCGTCGGGCGGGTATTACATCTCGTCGGGGGCGGCGCGCATCTTCGCGGCGCCCGACACGCTGACCGGATCGATCGGCGTCATCGGCGGCAAGATCGTGTACGGGGCGGGGCTGGCGAAGATCGGCGTGACCGGGACGGAGATGGCGCGCGGCAAGCGGGCGTTGATCTATTCGCCGCTGCGCCGGTGGAACGACGACGAGCGGAAGCTCGTGATGGACCATCTGCAGGAGGTGTACGGGAAGTTCAAGGCGCGCGTGGCCGAGGGGCGCAAGATCGCGGTCGCCGACGTGGAGAAGATCGCGCAGGGGCGGGTGTGGACGGGCGCCGACGCGAAGGAGCGCGGGCTGGTGGACGAGCTGGGCACGCTCGAGAACGCGCTCGCCTACGCGCGGAAGGCCGGAGGCCTGAAGGACGACGCGCCGGTGGACGTGTACCCGCCCGAGCCGACGCTGCTCGACATCATCGCGAACCTGGGCGGAGGGGCGAAGGTGAGCCTGGTGCGCCAGGCGCTGGCGGCGCTTCCGGGCCTCCCGGAGGAGCGGCGGACCGCACTGGCGCGCGCGCTCGAGACGGCGCTGCGGTTCGGGGAGGAGCCGATCCGGGCGATCGCGGTCGTTCCGGTGGTGCGGTAAGATATCGATCAGGCGAGCCGCTCGGGCATCTCCTCCAGCGTCTCCATGACGACGTCGGCGCCGGCGGCGCGCAGCGCGTCGGAGCGATGGGGCCCGGTGGCCACGGCCCAGGCGACGGCGCCGTTCGCGTGCGCCGCGGCCACGTCGCGCGGCGTGTCGCCGATGATGACGACGTCCTTCCGCGCGAACGCCCGCCGCGCGTGCGCCTCGCCCCGGGCGATCGCCCGCGCCACCAGCGCCGCCCGATCCGCCGCGTCCGAGCCGTAACCGCCGAACGGAAAGCGCCGCCACAGGTCGCCGCGGGTGAGCTTGATCGCCGCGCCGCGCTCCACGTTCCCCGTGGCCAGCCCCAGCGTCAGCCCGCGCTCCGCGAGGAGGTCGAGCGCCGCCACCACGCCGGGGTAGATCGTGTAGCGCTCGCTGCGTGCGACCTCGCCCGCCAGGTGCTCGACGTAGCGGTCGATCAGCGCGTCGATCTCGCCGTCGCCGGGGGCGCGGCCCAGGTGCGCCTGGAACATCTCCTCCACGATGAGGGGATCGGTCTTGCCGTCGGCCGCGATGCCGCGGATGGCCCCGGCGACGCCGTGAAGCTCGACGAACGCGCGGTCGAGCGCGCGCAGCCCGGCGCCGGCGGTGCCTACGAGCGTGCCGTCGATGTCGAAGAGGAACAGCACTTGGCGGCAAGCTCCGCGATGAGGTCGAAGACGCGCACGAGGCGCTCGGCGGCGGCGGCCGGGTCGCCCGGGCGGAACGCCAGCTCGCTCTGCGGCACGGGGTGATCGAGCGGCGCGCCCCGCCCGGGGCACACGCGGTAGCGAATGCCGGCGCCGGGCCAGGCCGCGACCCAGCCGTCGAGCACGGCCGCGGCGCGCGCGCGCAGCCCCTCGTCGAGCCACGCGGCGGTGAACTCGCCGGCGTCGCGCACGCGGAAGCGCTGATCGAACGGCGCGTCGCCGGTGTGCGCGACCGGGACGTGCGCGGCGGGCGGCGGCGGGTGCGCGGCCCCGCCCAGAAGCCCTTCGGGGCGCGCCGCCAGCGTCCACCCCGGCTCGCCGCCGCCGGGCGAGCCGAACACGATGTCCACGGCGCGCACGCCGCCGCCGGCGAGGCGATCGATGGTCACGCCCCACGGCAGGCCGCCGAGCGACCCCGCCATCCGCGTCCGCCCGCCATCGTCGACCTCGAGCGTGCCGCCGATGTGGCCGGCCACCGCCTCGGCGTAGGCCCGCCACACCGGCTCCGGGATGGGCGGCGCCGCCGCCGCGGCCGAGGGCTCCTCGTCCTCGAGGCCGACGCGCGGTGCGGCCTCGGCGAGCGCCAGCGCACCCACGGCGACCGTCGCGAATGCCAGCGGCCAGGTGAACGCATATCCGCCCACGATGACGAGCGCGAGGCCCATCCCGACGTGACGGCGCGCGGCGGAGGGCGACGTCAGCGTCGACGCGAGCGTGAACGCGACCGCCGCCGCGGCCAGCGCGAACGCGAGCACCGCGGGCGGGGGCGCGCCGGGGTGGATGTCGATGCCGAGCCCCTTCGAGGCGATCTCGATCCCCACGTCCTCGTGGCGGAAGAACACCATGGCGGCGACGACGCCCACGAATCCGCCGACCACGAGCGGCGCCGGCCGCGTGAACGACCGCAGGAGCGGACGGGGCGCGAAGCAGGCCGCGGTGAGCACCGTGGCCGCGGCAACGGCCCACTGGCCGACGTCGCGCAGCGTGTCGGCGAGCCCGGTGGCGCGCGCGCCGTCGGAGAAGAGCGCCCGCGCGGCGAACGTCGCGTAGTAGTGCACCGCGAACGGGACGGTGAGGAGGAGAAAGCCGATTTTGACGCCCGCGTCGCCGGGCCGGCTCGCCATCGCCAGCCCCGTCACCAGCAGCATCAAGATGAAGCTCGACTCGAGGTGGAACGCGAGCCCCTCGCCCGACGAGAAGATCCCCCACGCGGTCAGCCCGAAGAACAGCATCGTCGCGGCGAGGAGCAGCCCCTGCACCGGCAGGACGTAGAGGCGCCGGAGCTCCCACGCCTTCGCCACGCCGATCGCGAGCGCCAGCACCGACGCGAGGTAGAAGAGATACAGGCCGGCCACGTCGAGATCGCGGTGCCACGACGGCGGCGTCTGGTTCCCGGGCGGCCGCAGCACGGGCACGGCGAGCCGGTTCAAGGCCAGCTCCAGCACGGCCACGACGAGAAGGAAGGCGACGAGGTCCAGCTCGGCCAGCTTGGCGCGAAGCTTCACGGACCCCAATGATGGCAGATTGTTGCCCGTCCGCACAGGTGGCCTACGATGGAACCATGCTGTGGGCGGTCATGGCCCTGACGGTGGTGATCGACCCCGGTCACGGCGGCTCCAACGTCGGCGCCGGGGGCGTGGTCGAGGGCCTGTACGAGAAACGCCTGACGCTCGCCCTCGCGCGGAGCGTCGCGCGGCGCCTCGCGGCGGCGGGGGTCGACGTTGTCCTGACGCGCCGGGACGACACGTTCGTGAGCCTGCGCGAGCGGGTGCGCCGCGCCGCCGCCGCCAGGGCCGACCTGTTCGTGAGCCTGCACGCCAACGCGTCGCCGGGGCGAAGCCAGCGCGGGTTCGAGACGTACATCCTCACCCCCGAGGCGGTCGAGGTGGACGCGCGCGCGATCCGCGGCGGCGACGGGCCCCCGCGCGCGGGACTGGACCCCACCACTTGCCGCCTCCTCGACGACGTGGAGCGGGGGACGGCGCTGGGCGGCGCGCTGCGGCTGGCGCGCGCGGTCCAGGCGCGCCTCGCCGACGTGTGGGGGAAGGACCTCGACCGCGGCGTCAAGCAGGCGCCGATGGACGTCCTCATGGGGCACACCTCGCCGGCCGTGCTCGTCGAGGTGGGCTTCATCGATCACCCCGTCGAGGGCACCGAGCTCCTCCGCCACGAGGTGCGCGAAAAAATCGCCGACGCGATCGCCATGGCCATTCTAGACTATCGCCCCTAATGAGACCCGACGGACGGGGCGCGGAGGATCTCCGCCCCCTCGAGATGATCCTCGGCATGCAGAAGCACGCCGAGGGAAGCGTCCTCATCAAGTGTGGGGATACCTGGGTGCTGTGCTCCGCCTCGGTGGAGGAGAAGATCCCGCCGTTCCTGGAGGGGAAGGGCGTCGGCTGGGTCACCGCCGAGTATGGCATGCTGCCGCGGTCGACCCACACCCGCACGTCGCGCCAGGGCGGAGGGCGCGTGCAGGAGATCCAGCGCCTCATCGGCCGCGCGCTGCGCGGCGTGATCGATCGCAAGGCGCTGGGCCCGCGCACGATCACGCTCGACTGCGACGTGCTCCTGGCCGACGGTGGCACGCGCACGGCGTCGATCACCGGGGCGTGGGTGGCGCTCGCCCTGGCGGTGCGCGGCCTGGACCAGAAGGGCGTGTGCAAGGCCGAGGAGGTCCTGCCGGAGGCGGTGGCCGCGGTCTCGGTGGGCATCGTCGACGGCGAGCCGCGGCTCGACCTGGCTTACGCGGAGGATGCGCGGGCCGAGGTCGACATGAACGTCGTCATGACCGAGTCGGGCAAGCTCATCGAGGTGCAGGGGACCGCGGAGGGCGCGCCGTTCGATCGCGCGGGACTGGATCGTCTCCTCGATCTCGCCGGCGGCGGGATCCGCAAGCTGTGCCGCGCGCAGCGCGAGGCGCTCCGGTGATCCGCGTCGTTCTTGCGACCCGCAACGCGGGGAAGCTCCGGGACCTGCAGCATCTTCTCGGCGGCACATTCGCGGTCCTGCCGGTTCCCGACGGCGTGCCCGAGGTGGAGGAGACCGGGGCGACGTTCGTCGCAAACGCCGTGCTCAAGGCGCGCGCGGTGTCGGCGGCGACCGGGCTGCCGGCGTTCGGGGACGACAGCGGGCTCGAGGTCGACGCGCTCGGCGGCGAGCCGGGCGTCTACTCGGCGCGCTACGCCGGCGCGGGCGCGGGCGACGCCGCCAACAACGCCAAGCTCCTCGCGCGCCTGGCCGGCGTGCCGCCCGATCGGCGAGCGGCGCGGTTCCGCTCCGCCGTCGCCTTCGCCGACGCGGCCGGCCGGCTCGGGGGCGACGTGCTCCTCGGCGAGGGCGCCTGCGCCGGCACCGTCCTGGATGCGCCCCGCGGCGCCGGCGGGTTCGGCTACGACCCGCTCTTCTACTCGCACGAGCTCCGCAAGACGTTCGCCGAGGCGTCGCTCGAGGAAAAGGGGCGCGTGTCCCACCGCGCCCGCGCGCTCGCCGCGCTCGTGCCCCAGGTGCGCGCGTACTTCGGGGTTGCGGGGCCCGCCGAGACCGGATAGATCTCCATGACACTCGGGGCGTAGCGCAGTCTGGTAGCGCACCTGGTTTGGGACCAGGATGTCGGAGGTTCAAATCCTCTCGCCCCGACCGAACATTGCCGACGAAGA
>DATFWE010000060.1:0-25952 GCA_035259575.1 Haliangiales bacterium | reverse complement strand
GCGGCGCCCCGAGCGCGCCGAGGAGCGGCCCCGCCTGCGCGGACTGGCCGCGGAACTCGAGCGCCAGCGTGCGATCGGTCGGCCGGATCGCGCCGGCGACCTCGCCGCGCGCGTCGAGGTAGCCGACCTCCAGGCCGCCGGTGCGAATCTCGTCGCCGAGGATGCGGACGGCGCCGCGGGCGCGCGCGTTTCCGACGACGACGTCGAGCTGGTCGACCAGGAACGCCCCGGGGACGCCGCGCACGCGCGCGCGGCCGTCGAGGCGCGAGCCCCCCAGGCGGCGGACGAGGTCCGGGCCGAGGTACGTCGCCACGTTGATCGGCTGGGCGATGTCCACCTGCAGATCGGTGACCGCGCGGCCGGTGATGCTGCCGGTCCCCCTGGCGGTGACGCGCCCGCCCAGGCCGGACACGCGCGCCGTGTCGAGGTCCACCCGGGTGGTGACGGTGTCTACGGTCGCGCGCGCGTGGTCGATGGTGAAGGGCGTGAACGGCGCGGCGGCGATGGCGACGCCGCGGCCGCCGATGGCGAACGTCGGGGCCGGCATCGGCCCGGCGATGCGCAGCACGGCCGTCGCGTCCGGGCCGCCGATCTTCCCGGCGAACGCGCGCGCCGCGTCGGGACCGGCGTGCTCGGCCTCGATGGTGACGTCGACCTTGCCCGGCTTCCGCGATTCGGGGCGGAGGATCTCGTACAACTTGCCGCGGACGCGCACGTCGGCCCCGTCGGCGGTCTTCACCTTGGCGTCGAACTGGAGCGCGTCCTTCTCCGACGGGAAGATGCCGAAGCGCGCCGCGTCCACGTCGTGCAGGTCGAAGTGGAGGCCGAGCCCGGCGAGGTCCAGCGATCCGGTGGGGGCGCGCGGCGCCAGCTGGAACGTCAGCTCGGGCCGGCGCGGATCGCGGACCGACACCTGCAGCACGCCGGAGCCGGAGATGGCGTCGGCGCGGGCGCGGTAGCTGTGGAACGCCATCTCGAGGTCGACGCCCTGGAGCGTGATCTTGCGGATCTGGATGATCGGGCCGGCGCCGGGCGGGGACCCGGCGCTCTCGGCCACCCGCTGGAGGCGCGGGGCGAACGCGTCGATGAACCCGACGACGTTGGGGCCGTTCGCGCCGAGGAGGTAGTCCTCCTCCACGGTGGGGCAGCCGTTCGGCCGCATCTCCATCGACTTGGGCCCGCGCGCCCACACCGGGTACTCGCTCACCAGCACGCATCCGCCCTCGAGCGTGAGCTCGTCGATCACCACGTCGTGGGGTGGGAACACCACCGTCCACCAGTCGATCGTGGCCTGCGCGCGCGGGACGTTGACGATGAGCACGCCGCGGGGATCGTAGATCTTGAGGTTCTTCAGCACGCCGTGGGCGCGGCGGCCGAACAGATCGGCGAGCGGCCAGTCGATCGCGTCGACCTCGACCCAGCCCTTGACCTTCCCCTCGAACAGGACGCCGTTGAGGAAGCGGGTGAGCCGCGGCCCGGAGAAGAACCAGCGCGCAACGCCCAGCGCGGCCGCGAAAAGGCAGACCACCCCGAGGAGCAGGAACCACTTGACGCGGCGTCGCCGGCGGGACTTGGTCACATCCGCCTTTCAACGTACCACGGGTGTGACGGTGAGGCTATGCTTGGGGCCGGAATGCCCGACCGCCTCGTCATCGTCGACGCGTCGACGTACATCTACCGCTCCTACTTCGCGCTCAAGGGCGCGCGAGGGGTGGAGATGTCCACGTCCACCGGCATGCCGACCGGGGCGCTCAAGGTGTTCGCGTCCACGCTGATGCGCCTGTACCTCGACGAGAAGCCGGAGCTCATCGCGGTCGTGTTCGACGCGCCCGGGCCGAGCTTCCGCCACGCGCTCTACCCCGCCTACAAGGAGGGGCGGCGCGAGACCCCGCTCGACCTCGTCCCCCAGCTCCCCTGGTTCGAGCGCATCGCGCGGGCGTTCCACGTGCCGACGCTGCGCGTGCCGGGGGTCGAGGCCGACGACGTCATCGCCACCCTGGCGCGCAAGGCGCGCGTGGCCGGGATCGCCACGGCGATCTTCGGCACCGACAAGGACCTGATGCAGCTCGTCGACGACAAGGTCCACCTGGTCGACGACCGCGACAAGAAGAACGTCGTCGTCTACGACCCGGGGCGCGTGATGCAGAAGTTCGGCGTCCCCCCGGCGCGGGTGGGGGAATGGCTGGCGCTGCGCGGCGACACCAGCGACAACATCCCCGGCGTCTCGGGCGTGGGGGACGTGACCGCGTCGCGCCTCCTGCGCGAGCACGGGTCGATCGACGGCGTGCTCGCCCGGCTGGACCAGCTCAAGGGCAAGCTCCAGGCGACGCTGCGCGACCCGGCCGAGCAGCGGAACCTCGCGCTCAGCCGCCGGCTGGTCGCGCTCAAGGACGACGTGGACGTGCCGGAGGTGACCGAGCTCCGCCGCGGCGACTGGGACACCGCCGAGCTGGTGGAGATCTTCAACGCGCTCGAGTTCACCGAGTTCCTGGCGCGCCTCAAGGAGACGTTCGTCAGCTATCCCGACCGCTACCGCACGATCGTCGACGAGGCGGCGCTCGACGAGCTCCTCGCGGAGGCGCGGGCGGCGGGGGAGCTGGCGGTGGACACGGAGACGACCGCGCCCGAGGCGGCCTACGCGAAGCTGGTGGGGGTGTCGCTGGCGTTCGCCGGCCGGCCGCCCGCCTACATCCCCGTCGGACACCGCTACCTGGGCGTGCCCCGGCAGCTCGAGCCGCGCCGCGTGATGGACAAGCTCAAGCCGCTCCTCGAGGACACCGGGATCGCCAAGCACGTGCAGAACCTGAAGTACGAGCAGGTGGTGTTCGCCCGCTACGGCGTGACGCTGCGCGGGGTGCGCTGCGACCCGATGCTGGCCTCCTACGTCCTCAACCCGGGCGCGTCGTCGCACGGGCTCGACGCGCTGGCGCGCGACCAGCTCGACTACAAGACGGTGAAATACGAGGACGTGTGCGGCCGCGGCAAGGAGCAGCGGCCGTTCGATGAGGTCGACCTGGCGGCGGCGACGCGCTACGCCGCCGAGGACGCCGACGTGACGCTCGCTTTGGGCAAGCTCCTCCGCTCGCGCGTCGAGGCGGCGGGGATGACCAAGCTCCTCGACGACGTCGAGATGCCGCTGGCGTTCGTCCTGGGGGAGATGGAGACGATCGGCATCAAGGTCGACGTCAACGTGCTGCGCGAGCTGAGCCAGCGGCTGGGCGAGCAGTGCCAGCGGCTGGAGCGCGAGATCCAGGAGCTCGCCGGCTATCCGGTCAACCCCCTCAGCCCCAAGCAGCTGAGCGAGCTCCTGTACGAGAAGCTGGCGCTGCGCAGCGACACCATGCGCCGGACGAAGACCGGCACGTTCTCGACCGACGCCGACCAGCTCGAGGAGCTCGTCGACGATCACCCGATCATCAAGCCGCTGCTCGAGCACCGCGAGCTGGTGAAGCTCAAGGGGACGTACCTCGATGCGATCCCCGCGCGGGTCAACCCGGAGACGGGGCGCCTCCACACCAGCTACAACCAGGTGGCGGCATCGACGGGGCGGCTGGCGTCGCAGAACCCCAACGTGCAGAACATCCCCGTCCGCACCGCGCTGGGGCGCGAGATCCGGCGCGCGTTCATCGCCGAGGACGGGTTCGTGCTCGTGTCGGCCGACTATTCCCAGATCGAGCTGCGCGTGCTGGCGCACCTGTGCGAGGACCCGGTGCTCGTGGCGGCGTTCGCGGGCGACGTCGACGTCCACGCGCAGACGGCGGCGGAGGTGTTCGCGGTGCCGCTCGCCGCGGTCACGCCCGAGATGCGCCGCGTGGCCAAGGCGGTGAACTACGGGCTCGGCTACGGCCAGTCGGACTACGGCCTGTCGCGCGCGCTCGACATCCCGCGCGAGGACGCGCGCCGGTACATCGACACTTACTTCCAGCGCTTCCGGCGGGTGAAGGAGCACATGGAGGCGCAGATCGCCGACGCGCGGCGGACGCAGGTGGTGCGCACGCTGCTCGGGCGGAGGATCGCGATCCCCAACATCACGTCGGGGCGGTACACCGAGCGCGCGGCGGCGGAGCGGTTCGCGCGCAACGCGCCGATCCAGGGCAGCGCGGCCGACATCCTCAAGCTGGCGATGCTGGCGATGCGGCGGGTGACCGACGACGGCGCGCGGATGCTGCTGACGGTCCACGACGAGCTGGTGTTCGAGGTGCGCGAGGAGCGGGCGGCGGAGCTCGCCGCCGTGGCCAAGCGGGAGATGGAGCGCGCGTTCCCCCTGAACGTGCCGCTCAAGGTGGACGTGGGGATGGCCAAGTCGTGGGCGGAGGCGCACTGATGCGCCCGGCGGTGCGCGTCGCGCGCGGCTGGGGGTACGGCGTGCCCGACCTGCCCGATCCGGCCGACCGGCGCCTTCCCGGCCTGCGGCCGGCGCGCGAGATCGCGGCGCGGCTCATGGCGTGCGACGCGGTGCACTCGTGGGTGGCGGCGACCGAGGAGGCGGCGGCGGGCGAGCGGCTGCGCGTCTACGCGGAGCGGAACGGTCTCGCCGCGTGGATGACGCCCGCCGAGCGCCGCCTGTGGGAGGCGCCGCGCGCGCCCGCGGCCTCGCCGGCGCGCGAGCTCCTGTGGCCGCTGGCCTGGGCGCTGGGATTCGAGCCGGCGCCGCCCCTCGACGGGGCGGCGGCGACGGGCAAGCGCATCGACGCGATCCTGTGCGACTTCATGCCCGGCCTGGGCGCGCGCGTGGATGATCTGTGCGGCGCCCCGCGCGACGCGCGAGAAGTGGCGGCGGTGGAGGAGCTCTTTTATTGTGCGGAGCATGCGACGTCCCTGCCCGCCGGTTTCGACCCCGGCGTCCACGGCGAGGTCATTCGGTGCCGCCGGCGCGCGCTCACGTTCTGTCTGGGAGGACCGTGGAACGACGTAGGCTGATAGCGCTCGTCCTCTTCCTCTTGTTGGGCGCCGGCGCGTGCACCGCCCGGAGGGCGCCCGAGAAGCTCCCCGACGCCGGCGTGGCGGCGCTGCACGCGGTGACGCTGGAGAAGGAGCGGCCGGCGGCCATCCCGCGCCCGGCGATGGGGGGGACGTGCCCTGTCGGGGACAAGGGGGACGTCGACGGTTCGCTCGACGCCGCGGTGCGAGCGTTCGACCTGCAGGACTTCGCCACCGCGCTGGCCTGCGCGGAGCAGGCGGCGCGGGCGGCGCCGCGCAGCGTCGAGGCGCAGCACGACCGCGCCGACGCGCTGGCGGCGCTGGGGCGGCTCGACGACGCCAAGCAGGCGTACACGCTGGCGCTGGCGCTCGACCCCGACGATCCGCAGACGCTCGCCGGCGCGGCGGAGTTCTACGTCAACCGGCTGGGGGGCGGGCACGACCTGGCGCAGATCGGCCTGGAGTACGCGCGGCGCGGCTCGGCGCACGTGGGGCGGCGGCGCGAGGACCGCGAGCTGGCGGCGCGCCTGGCGCTGCTCGAGGCCGAGGCGCTCGACGATCTGGGCCGCTCCGACGAGGCGCTGGGGCGGGTCGAGGCGTCGCTCGCGTTCGGGCCGACGTCCGAGTCGCGCTACCAGAAGGGGCTCATCTTGTTCCACCTGTGTCGCCTCGAGGCCGCGAAGCAGGCGCTGGTCGCGTTCCTCGCCGGGAGCCCCGACGACGGCTACGCGCACCATCATCTCGGGCTCATCCTCGAGCGCGAGGGCGCGACGGCGGAGGCGGAGGACCACCTGGCGCGGGCGCGGCGGCTGCTCCCCGACGAGTTCGCCGAACCGATGCTCCTGCCCACCCGCGAGTTCCGCGAGCTCGTGAACGCGACCGTGGCCTCGCTCGACCCCGCGATGCGCCGCCTGCTCGGCAACGTGGAGCTCGAGATCGCGGACCTGCCGAACATGGCGGATCTCCTGGCCGTGGATCCACCGTTCCCGCCGACGATCCTCGGGCTGTACCGCGGGTCGCCCATCGGCGAGGCCTCCACCGAGCCGCGGGCGATCGTGCTCTACCGCAAGAACCTGGCGCGCGCGTCCAAGACCCGCGAGGACCTGGTGAAGCAGGTGACGATCACGATCCTGCACGAGATCGGCCACCTGGCCGGAGCGGACGAGGACGAGCTAAGGGCGCGGGGGCTCGAGTAGGGCGCTCACGGCCCGCGCCCCCCGGGAGCGCCCCAAAACGCCCCACCCCCCGATCGAAAAAAAACCCAGAGGGGGCGACGGGGCGCCACTCTCGGGGGGGGTGTTCTTTCAAAATCTGGCAGCAGCAGCAACCTGTGGGCGGTGTGGACAGACCGCGACCGTCGGTGACGAGGCGCAGACGAGCCGAGTGGGGTCGCGGTCTGTCCAAGCGACTGTGGGCGGCCCTCCCGACCGCACCGTCGGAAACGGGTCGGGCCGTCCACAGGCGCGTCACCGCCCACAGGCAGTGCGTTTCCTGTTGACTCTAAGCTCAACTCATACAAATATGCCTGAGCAAGATGAGCCGCCGCGCCCACCGACAGCTTTCGCTCCCGAAACCCCCGACGTGGGGAGGGCCGCGCGACGGATCAGGCCGCAAGCCGACGGGGCAGCTCGGCGGCTACGACCACCGCGGCCGTCCCCAGTCGGGCGTCAGCCACGGCCCTCGGCCCGAGCTCAACCCGCGCCACCCGCTCCACGTGACGCTCCGCGCGGTCAACGGCTCGCCGAGCATGCGCAACTTCGCGATCGCCCGCGAAATTGGCAGGCTGCTCAAGCGCCGCGCGCGGCGGGAGCTGCCCTGTCGCGTCGTCCACTTCACGATCCAGAAAGACCACATCCACATGATCATCGAAGCCGCTGACCGCGTAGCGCTATCGCGCGGTGTCCAGGGGCTCGCGTCGGGCATCGCCCGCGTCGTCAACCGGACCGCCGGCTGCGCCGGCGGACTGTGGCGCGATCGCTACCACGCGCGGCCGCTCAGGACGCCGACGGAGGTTCGCAAGTGCCTGATCTACGTCCTCCGGAACGGCCTCAAGCACGGATCGACCGCGTGCGCGGTCGATCCGTGCTCTTCGGCCGCCTGGTTCGACGGCTTCGATGGCCACCCGCCCGTACGCACCGACCCGGCGCCGATCGTGGCTCCGAAAACGTGGCTCCTCGCAACCGGCTGGCAGACGCGCGCGGGCGGCGCGCTTCGCGCCGACGAGGGGCCGCATCAGCGCCGTCGGCCCAACCCGAGCGCCAGCACCGCGGCCACGCCGCTCACCACGGCGAGCGCGCCGAAGCCGAGCGAGTAGCCGCCGGCGTCGAACAGCCGTCCGAGCGTCCCCCCGGCGAGGATGCCGCCGACGTACCCGGCCGCGTCGGTGAGGCCGGCCGCGGTCGCCGCCATGCGCGCGCCGCCGGTCTCCACGGCGAGGACGCCGGCGAGCAGGCTGAACGGTCCATAGACGAGCAGCCCGACCGCCGCGACCAGCACCGGGCCGAGCGACGGCATCGCGCGCGTCGCCCCCGGCAGCACTGCGATCACCGCCGCCAGCGCCGCCAGCGTCGCCGACACGAGCCAGCCGCGCGCCCGCGGCGGCACGTACGCGTACGCGAACCCCATCGCCAGGATGCTGACGGCGCCGGCGAGGTCGAACCCGATCGATTGCAGCGCCGCCGCCTGGACGGAGCCGCCGCCCACCTCTTTCAAGAACGCGACGCTCCACGTGTTGAACGCCTGGCGCAGGAGCGTGACGGTGAACGACAGCGCGAGCACGATGATGAACCGCGGCTGCTTGAGCAGGCCGACCGCCAGCGCCAGCGTGCCGTGCTCGCCGCTCCCCGCCGCCACCGCGCGCGGCCCCTCCCACACGAACGCCGCGGCAACCACGAACAGCCCGACGGTCGCGATCGCCGGCGCGCCCATGACCGCGTGCCACTCCCAGGGCACCAGCGCCCGCGCGACGAGCGTCGCCGCCACGCCGCCGAGCACGTACGACAGCGACAGGAACGTGACCGGCCCCGTCGCCCGATCGTGCGGGTACCACGTCGCGGTCACCTTCATCATCGACATCCACCCGCACGCGCCGAAGAACCGGTTCAGCCCGTACACGACCGTCAGGAGCGCGATCCCGGGGACGATTCCGCCGAGACCGCCGAACAGCGCGACCAGCCCGATCACGCCGAGGAACGCCGCGCGCCCGCCGATCCGCTCGGTGGGCGGCCCGAGCAGAAACTTCCCCGCCGCGTACGCGATCTCGCCCACGCTCGCGATCCACCCCACGTCCGCCTTGCTCGCGTGGAACGCGTCCTGGAGGAGCGGGACCGCCACGCCCAGGTTCTTGCGGCAGAGATACACCCCCACGTATCCGACAAACAGCGCCCCGAGCGTCGTCCAGCGGCTCCGCACGGGGCCGCACGTTAGCATCGGATCGTGACGGTTCCTTTGCCGATTCGTGCCCATCGTGGTGTAATTTCCGTGAGGTACTGCGGGAATGGCGGCAGACCAGGCCCAGGATCTGCAACGGCTCCAGGTGGAGCTCCGCGCCGAACAAAAGAAGCTGGTCCTCATGCAGGAGGTCGCGCAGGCGCTGGGGAGCGCGCTCGACCTCGACCGCCTGCTCACGCTCGTCATGGAGAAGATCACCCGCCTCATGGAGGCGGACCGCTCCACGCTGTACCTGTTCTCCGACGACGGCGGCGAGCTGTGGTCGAAGGTGCTCCAGGGCGGCGAGGTGCGCGAGATCCGTCTCCGCGTGGGGGAGGGCATCGCCGGCTGGGTCGCGGCCTCGGGCGAGACCGTGAACATCCCCGACGCCTACGCCGACACGCGCTTCTACCCGGCGGTGGACCTGCGCACCGGCTACCGCACGCGCTCGATCCTGTGCATGCCGATGAAGAACAACCACGGCGCGACGATCGGCGTCATCCAGGTCCTGAACAAGCACGACGGGCCGTTCTCCAGCGAGGACGAGGCGCTCCTGGCGGCGCTGGCGGGACAGGCCGGGCTCGCCATCGAGAACTCCAAGCTGTTCCATTCGGTCGTGGCCAAGAACCTCGACCTCATCGAGGCGCAGGACCAGCTCGCCGCCCGCCAGGCCGAGCTCAACATCCTTTTCGAGATCGAGAAGGAGATCAACGCCGCCCTGGATCTCGGCGAACTCCTCGACCGCCTGCTCCGCCGCGCGATGGACATCGTCGGCGCGGAGGCCGGGTCGATCCTCCTGCGCGAGCGCGCGACGGACGACCTCTACTTCCGCAGCGCCGCCGGCGAGGCCGGCGAGGTGGTGAAGCGCCTGCGCGTGCCCATGTCCCACGGGGTCGTCGGCTGGGTGGCGACGCACAAGCGGCCGCTCGTCGTCAACGACCCGCCCGGCGATCCCCGCCACGACCGCCGCCTGGCCGAGGCGATCGGCTACCGCCCGCGCAACCTCCTGTGCGCCCCGCTCGTCGCCCGCGAAGGCGCGGAGGAGGACGTCCTCGGCGTCATCGAGCTCCTCGACAAGTCCGGGCCGCGCCCCGATTTCAACGAGGAGGACCTCAAGCTCCTCCTCCTCATCGCGGGGCAGGCGTCGCGCGCCATCGAGCTCGCCCGCGCCCGCGAAGAGCGGATGAACCAGAGCCGTCTGGCGTCGATCGGCCAGATGCTGTCGGGCGTGCTCCACGACCTGAAAACGCCGATGACGATCGTGTCCGGCTACGCCCAGCTGATGGCGCAGATCGACGACTCGGTGCAGCGCGCCGAGTACGTCGAGCACATCCTGCGCCAGTTCGAGCACATGTCGTCGATGACCAAGGAGGTGCTCGCGTTCGCGCGCGGCGAGACCAACGTGCTCGTGCGCAAGGTGTTCATGCACAAGTTCCTCGCCGAGCTCGAGGCCCACCTCAAGCACGAGCTCACCGGCAAGGGCGTCACGCTCAAGGTCGAGGCCGGCTACCGCGGCACGGCCTACTTCGACGAGCAGAAGATGCTGCGCCTGGTGCACAACATCGCCCGCAACGCGGTGCAGGCGATGCCGGGCGGCGGGCTGTTCCGCGTCACCGCGCGCACCGAGGGAGATCGCCTGGTCATGGAGTTCGCCGACACCGGCGGCGGCATCCCGCCCGAGATGGAGGGGCGCCTGTTCGAGCTGTTCGCGACCTCGGGCAAGAAGGAAGGCACGGGTCTCGGCCTGGCCATCGTCAAGAAGATCGTCGACGAGCACGGCGGCCGGATCTCCTACGAGACGCGGCGCGGGCCGCAGGGCGGAACGACGTTCACCGTCCGGCTTCCGCTGGAGAAGCCGCTCGGCCTGGCGGCGACCGACGAGACTCTGATCGACCCCACGCCCGTGCCGGAGCGGACCGGGACGAGTGATTGAGGCCCGCGAGCTGCGCAAGCGCTTCGGCCGGACGACCGCGCTCGACGGGGTGAGCTTCTCCGTCGCGCGGGGCGAGGTGGCGGGGTTCCTCGGTCCGAACGGCGCCGGCAAGACGACGCTGCTGCGCCTGTGCGCCGGCTACCTCCTCCCCGACGCGGGGCACGCGCGCGTCGACGGCATCGACGTCGCCGACCGCCCGCTCGACGCCCAGGCGCGCCTCGGCTACCTGCCGGAGGGCGCGCCGCTCCCCGGCGACCTGCGCGTCGCCGACTACCTGCGCCATCGCGCGCGCTTGAAGCGCGCCGACCCGGACAGCGTCGGGCCCATGCTCGAGCGCACCGGCGCCGCCGACGTCGCGCGGCGGCTGGTGTCGGGGCTGTCGCGCGGCTACCGCCAGCGCGTGGGGCTCGCCGACGCGCTCCTCGGTGATCCCCCGGCGCTGCTCCTCGACGAGCCGACCGCGGGGCTCGACCCCAACCAGATCCGCGACACCCTCGCGCTCATCGGCGAGATCGGCCGCGACCGCGCCGTGCTGTTCGCGTCGCACATCCTGTCCGAGGTCGAGACGGTGGCCACGCGGGTGCTCATCCTCGTGGGCGGGAAGCTCCGCGCAGAGGGCAGCCTCGACGCCCTGCGCCGCGGCGGCGCCACGCGGCTGCGGGTGGCCCCGGGCGAGGAGACGCGCGCGCGCGAGGCCCTGGGCGAAGGCGCGGAGATCGTCGACGGCGCGCTGCGCGTCCCGCTTCCGCCCGAGGAGGCCGCGCGCCGCGTCGTGGGGGCCGGCTGCGCCCTCGTCGAGCTTGGTCGCGACGATCGCTCGCTCGCCGAGTTGTTCGCGGAGCTCACGTCGTGAGCGAGCGCGAGCGCGCGTCGGGCGACTTCGAGCGAGGCGCAGCCGAGCGAGGCGGAGCCGCGCGCCCGCGCGAGCGAGCGGTGCGAGAATGACACGCGTCCTCGCCCTGGCCCGTCGCGAGGCCGCCGCCTATGTCGCCTCGCCGCTTGCGCTCGTCATCGCGGCGCTGTTCCTCGTCGTCCAGGGGTTCTCCTTCTACGCCGTCCTGCGCGTCCTCGCCGACCCGCGCAGCCCCGCCCCCTACGGCGCGGTCCTGCGCACCCATTTCGGCGGCACGTTCCTCTACTGGTCGTTCCTCCTGTTCGTCGCCGCCGCGCTGTCGATGCGGCTCGTCGCCGACGAG
This sequence comes from Haliangiales bacterium, assembly GCA_035259575.1. Lineage (GTDB taxonomy): Bacteria > Myxococcota_A > Polyangia > Haliangiales > SHYZ01 > DATFWE01. The sequence goes on along the minus strand of DATFWE010000060.1, from coordinate 14,474 downwards.
CGGCACAAGGGGACGTGGGAGGCGCTGCGCACCGCGCCGGTGGGCGGGGCGACGATCGTCTGCGGCAAGTGGCTCGGGGCGCTCGCCTACTACGCGCTTTTGTGGGCGCCCACGCTCGTCTACGTGGCCGTGCTGCGCGCGCTCGCGCCCCCGGGCGCCGGCCCCGACGCCGGCCCGATCGCCACCGCCTACTTCGGCGTGCTCGTGTGCGGCGCGTCGTTCCTCGCCGTCGGCCTTTGCGCGAGCGCGCTCGCCGACAGCCAGGTCGCGGCGGCGGTGCTCGCGTTCGTCGCGCTCGTCGTGTGGCTGCTCCTCGGTCTCGTGCCCGAGCTGTCCCCGTCGGCGATGGCGCGCCACCCGGCGTGGGCGGCGGTCCTTCGCGCCATCGACGTGCGGCGCCACATGGACGACTTCGCCCGCGGCATCGTCGACCTGCGCCACGTGCTCGTCCACGCGGGGGTCGCGTTCGCGGCGCTCGTCGCCGCCGCCGCGGTCGTCGGCGCGGAGCGGCACCCGCGCCGGCTCGCCGCCTCGGCCGCGCTCGGCGCGGCGCTGGCGGCGCTCGCCGCGCTCCTCGCCAACGTCCTCGCCGCGCGCCACCCCGTCCGCCTCGATGCGACCCGCGCCCAGGTCTATACGCTCGACGCCAAGACGCGGCGCGTCCTCGGCGAGCTGCGCCGGCCGGTCAAGGCGCTGGTGGTGCGCGCGGGCGAGCCCCAGCTCCGGCCGCTCTACGACGAGGTGGACGAGCTCCTGGCGGCGTTCCGCGCCGCGGCGCCGCTCCTCACCGTCGACGAGATCGACCCGGCCGTCGCGCCCGGGCGCCTGGCGGAGCTCGCCGAGGACTACTCCCTCGCGCCCGACGAGCTGTCCGGCGGCGGCGCGGTGCTGTTCGTGTCGGGCGACCGCCGCCGCGGCGTGGCGCTCCTCGACATGGCCGACGTGCGCGAGGCGCGCGTCGTCTCTTTCCGCGGCGAGGAGGAGCTCGCCGCGGCGCTCCTCGACGTGTCCGAGGACGAACGGCCGGAGATCTGCTTCACCGCCGGGCACGGCGAGCCGACGCTCGACGACGACGCCGGGCTGGCGCCGGTCGCGCGCGCGCTCGCCGGCGACGCCTATCGCGTGAGCGAGATGCCTCCCGGGCCGGTCCCGGCGCGCTGCGCGGCGGTGGTGGTGGCCGCGCCGAAGCGGCCGTTCGGCGCGGGGGACGCGGCGGCGCTCGACGACCTGCTCGAGCGCGGCGGGCGGCTCATGGTGCTCGTCGACGACTTCGCGCCGACGGGGCTGGAGCGCCTCCTCGAGCGGCGCGGCGTGCGTCTGGCCGCGGCCGTCGCGGTCGACCCGGCGTTCGAGACCGGGGCGCCGCTCACCTGGGCGACGTTCCTCGGCTACGGCGACCACCCCATCGCCGCGGCGTTCTCCGGGCGGCGCGCGACGGTGTGGATCAAGCCGCGCGCGGTGGAGCCCGTCGCCGGCGCCGACGGCGCCGCCTGGCCGCTGGTGCGAACGTCCCCCGCGGGGTGGGGCGAGCGCGACGTCACCCTCGCGCGCGCCCCCGAGAAGCCGGGGGCGGACGCGATCCCCGGGCCGGTGTCGATCGCCGTCGCCGCCGAGGACGCGCGCACGGGCGCGCGCGTCGTCGCGTTCGGATCGGCGCGGTCGTTCATCGGCGCGGGCGCGGGCGAGCAGGGCGGGGCGGACGTGGCGCTGCTGGCGTCGTCGTCGGCCTGGCTCACCGGCCGCACCAAGCTCCTCGGGGTGGGGCCCAAGACGCCCGAGCAGCTCCGCCTCGTCCTCGGCGCGGCGCAGGAAGAGCGCGTGTTCTGGCTGTGCGTGCTCGGCCTGCCCCTGGGCGTGGCGCTCCTCGGCGCCGGGCGGCTCGCGTTGCGCAGGAGGGGCACGTGACCCGCCGCGGCCTGCTCGCGCTGTCCCTCGCCGTGGTGGCGCTCGCGACCGCGGTCGCGCTCGATCGCCCACGGCGGGCCGCGCCCGACGAGCCGGGGCGCTTCTTCCCCGGGCTCGCGCCCGCGAGCGTGCGGCGCATCGAGATCCGCGCGCCCAGCCGGCCGCCGCTGGTGCTGGAGCGCACCTCCGAGGAGCTGACCCTCCCCGGCCTGCCAACCGATCGCGACGCGGTGCGCGATCTGGTGGCGTCGCTGGCGCTGCTCGCGTCGCGGCGGCGCGCGCCTGCCGGCCCGGGGCACGGCCTGGAGACGCCGCGGCTGGAGGTCGGCGTGACGGACGACAAGGGGACGCGCGTCCTCCTCGTCGGCAACCGCGAGCCGGCGCTGGGCCGCGTCTGGGCGGCGTTGCGCGGCGCGCCCGAGCACCATCTCGTCGACGATTGGGCCGCGCGCGCGGTCGACCGGACCGCCGACGATCTGCGGCGCCGCGCCCCGTTCGCCGGCGGCGACGTCGCGTCGGTGCGCCTCGAGGCCGGCGGGACGACGATCGACATCGCCGGCCGGCCGGCCGGCGTCGCGGTGCCCGGCGGGCGCGCGCTCGCCGACCACCGCAAGCTCGCCGCGCTGATCGGGCGCATCGAGGAGCTGCGCGCCCTCCGCTTCGTCGCCGCGGCCGAGGGGACCGCGAGCTTGATCCTCACCGTCGACGGGGAGACGCTGCGCGCGCTCGGCGACTGCGCCGCCGGCGAGCGCCTGGCCGCCTCCCCGGTGGGCGCGATCTGCCTTCCGTCCGACGCCGTGGCCGCGCTGGAGAAGCTTGCCTCCTCGCCCCTGGAATGGGTGGAACGCGGCCCGTTCGCCGCGAGCCCGGGCGCGGTGCGCGCGATCGATCTGCGCCCGGCGGCGGGTCCGACGCTCCACCTCGAGCGCGCCGCCGGGGCGTGGCTCCTCGACGGAAAGCGCATCGACGACACCGCGGTCGACGGCTGGCTGCGCGAGCTGGCGGCGGTGCGCGCGACGTCGGTGGCGTCCGCGGCCCCCGTCGCCGCTCGACCCGCCGGGGCCGACGAGATCGCCGTGCAGGCGGGGGGCGCGCCGGAGGTCGCCTGGCTGGCCGGCGGGACGATCCGCCGCCCGGGCGAGCCGATCGCGCTCGCCGCGCCCAGGGGGACCGAGCGGTTCTTCCGCGCCGATCCCGTCGAGTTCGCCGACCGCACGGTGCTGTCGTTCGAGCCGTCGGCGCTCGCCGACGTCGACATCGACGGCGAGCGGGCGGTGCGCGGCGCCTCGCTCGACGACTGGTCGCTGCGCGCGCCGGTGGTCGTCGCCGCCGACTCGGCCGCCATCGACAAGCTGCGCGAGACCCTCGCAGCGCTGCGCGCGCGCAAGGTCGCCGCCGCGCGTTCCACCCCCGAGCACGGGCTCGCGCCGCCGCGCCACGTCGTGACGCTGGGGCTCGCCCCGGCCCCCGGGCAGGAGCGCGGGGAGACGCACGTCCTCGAGATCGGCGCCGAGACGGCGACCGGGGCCTGCTACGCGCGCCGCCGCGGCGACGGTCCGGTGTACCTCCTCGGCCCCGACGACTGCCGCGCGCTCGCCGCGCACCTCGCGACGCGGCAGGTGCTCGTCGCATCGAGCGTCCAGGGCGCGGCGCTCGACGGGCGCCCGCTCGAGCCCGACGAGCTCGCGGCGCTCGCCCGTGCGCTGGCGCGCGCCCCGGCGGTGGTCGGCTACGGGCCGCTCCCCGGCCGCGAGCTCGTCCTCGACACCACCGAGGGGCCGGTCGCGCTGACGTTCGCGCGGCACGAGTATGCGCGCAAGGATCGTCCCGTCCGCTACCGCGTCCCCGCCGACGCGTGCGACCGGTGGCCCTCGCTGTGCGAGACGGTCACGAGACGCTGACGAGGAGGACCATCGGGCACCCCCTGCGCTCGAGCACGATCGTGACCAGCCCGGCGTCGCGGATGCGGCGGGTGGCCTCGAGGAGGGCGTCGGGCGCGACGAGGTCCACGTCCTGGATCCTGAGCAGCGTGTCGCCGTTGCGGAGGCCGATCATCGCGGGCAACGAGCCCGGTCGAATGGCGTAGATCTTCACGCCGCGCATGCGTCCACCCCACATCGCGGGGACGATCCGGGAGGCGCGCGCCACCGCGTCGCGCGGCTCCGCCGCGAAGCTGGCCCGCGCCACCGTCGCGCGCAGCACGACCGGCCCGCCGCAGGTGTCGCGGAATGTTTCGGGCAAGCGCGCGGCCGGCACGGCGACGACGTGTGCCCTCGCGCGCAGGCCGGCGAGGGAGATGCCCAGGCTCGCGGCGGACATCATCGCGCAGGCCACGAGCGCCGCCCTCATGCCCCAGCGCGCGCGGGCGCCGACTTCTCGTTGCAGGGGGCCTTCCGTCATTCCTCCCTCGCCGCTGCAAACGAGGTGCCGGCGCGCGTGCCTGGGATTCCGCCGCGTTGGCCGGCGTCGCGCCCCGGGTTCGTGCCAGGAGAGCGCGCGGCCGCGACAAAGTGGCAGACGCGGCCGTGCTGCTACACTCCTCGCCATGGATCTCGGCATCCGCGGCCGCACCGCCATGATCTCGGCCGGATCGAAGGGGCTCGGACGTGCCACGGCGATCGCGCTCGCCCGCGAGGGCGCGCGCGTGTCGATCGGCGCCCGTTCCGCCGCCGCGCTGGACGAGGCCGCCGACGCGGTGCGCGCGGCCGGCGGCGAGGCGCTGGCAATGTCCGTCGACGTCGGGCGCGCGGACGACCTCGAGCGCTGGCACCGCGCCACCGTCGACCGCTTCGGCGCGCCGACGCTCGTCCTCACCAACACCGGCGGCCCGCCCGCCGGGCAGTTCGAGGATCTCGCCGAAGATGCGTGGCGCGCCGGCATCGAGGGCACGCTCATGAACGTGGTCCGGCTGTGCCGCCTGGTCCTGCCGGCGATGCGCGCTGCCAAGTACGGCCGGATCGTCCACCTCACGTCGTTCGTCGCCAAGCAGCCGATGGCGCTGCTCACGATCTCGTCGACGCTGCGCGCCGGGCTGTCGGCGTTGACCAAGACCATGGCGACGCAGGTCGCCGCCCACGGCATCACCGTCAACGCCGTCCTGCCCGGCCACTTCCTCACCGACCGCCAGATCCACGTGAACGAGCTCCGCGCCAAGCAGCACGGCATCACGCGCGCCGAATGGGAGCAGCGGCTGCAGGCGGAGATCCCCGCCGGCCGGTTCGGGCGCCCCGAGGAGCTCGCCGACGCCGTCGCGTTCCTCCTGTCGGAGCGCGCCGGCTACATCACCGGGGCATCGCTCCAGGTCGACGGCGGCCTCATCGGCGCCACGTTCTGACCGCGAAAGGAGAACCATGGGCAAGAGCGCGCACGTCACATTTCATCGCTGGAACGACATGCCCAAGGAACGCGTCACCGACAAGATCGACCGCCGGGTCGTCGTCGGCGACCGGATGATGCTGGCGCATGTGTACCTGGCCAAGGGGAGCATCGTCCCGCGCCACCAGCACGAGAACGAGCAGCTGACCTACATCCTCGAGGGCGCGCTCCGGTTCTGGATCGGCGAGGACGGCTCCGAGGAGATCGTGGTCCGCGCCGGCGAGGTCCTGGTCATTCCCTCGAACGTGCCCCACAAGGCCGAGGCGCTCGAGGACACGCTCGACGTCGATGTGTTCAGCCCGCCGCGGCAGGACTGGCTCGACGGCACCGACGACTACTTCCGCCGGACCTGAGCGTCACTGTTGCGCCGCCGTCTCGCGTCGGCGCGGCGCTCCAGGTCGCTCGGCTGCACCTCGCTCCATGGTCGCGCCTCCCCGCGCCTCCGCTCGCCGGCTCAGGGTTTCTGCACCTCGCCGGTCATCGGCACGAAGCGCACCGGGATCACGTCCTTGGTCTCGAACGCGGTTGCGGTGCGCGTCACCACGACGAGCTCCTGGTAGCCGACGCCCACCGGCACGACCAGCCGGCCGCCGACGCGCAGCTGCTCCTTCAGCGGCTCGGGGATGCGCGGCGGCGCGGCGGTGACGAGGATCGCGTCGAACGGCGCGACCTCCGGCCAGCCGCGGTAGCCGTCGCCGGCGCGCACGTGGACGGCGTAGCCCAGCCGCGCCAGCCGCTCGCCGGCCTCGCGCGCGAGCGGCTCGACGATCTCGATCGAGTAGACGTCCGCCCCCATCTGCGCGAGCACGGCCGCCTGGTAGCCCGATCCGGTGCCGACCTCCAGCACGCGCGCGCGCGGCCCGATCATCGCCAGATCGGTCATGAGCGCCACGATGTAGGGCTGGCTGATCGTCTGGTCGTGGCCGATGGGCAGCGGCCGGTCGTCGTAAGCCGCGTCCACCACGCGGGCGGGCACGAACTCGTGGCGCGGCACGCGCCGCATCGCCTCCAGGACGCGCGCGTCGTGGATCCCGCGGCGCTCGATCTGCGTCGCGACCATGGCCACGCGCTCGGCCTCGCGTCCGTCGACGGGCGAGGGCGCCTTGGTGGCGCAGCCGAGCGCGCCGGCGAGCGCCAACGCGACCCAGTGCATCACCACACCTTGCATACTTCCTCCGCCCTCATCTTCGCCCCCGCCTTGCACTGGAACGCCTCGGCGAACGCGGGGATCTGCCGCAGCGACCCGTTCACGCGCACCTGCGCCGGGGAGTGCGGGTCCACCTTCAGGCGCACGCGCGCGTTCTCCTCGCGATACTTGTTGCACCACGCCTGGCCGAAGCCGAGGAAGAACAGCTGGTCCTCGCCGAGCCCCTCGGCGCGGATCGGCCGCTCGCCGGCGCGCAGCGCGTGGAGCGCGCTCAGCGCCAGCTTGACTCCGCCGACGTCGGCGATGTTCTCACCCAGCGTCAGGCGGCCGTTGACCTTCTCGCCGGGGAGCCCGTCCATCTCGCCGTAGGCCTTTTCCACGCACGCGGTCCGCTCCTTGAAGCGGTCGACGACGGGCTGCGCCCACCAGCCGCTCATGTTGCCGTCGCCGTCGAACAGCGCGCCGTTGGAATCGAAACCGTGCGTCAGCTCGTGCCCCGACGCCATGCCCACGCCGCCGAGGTTCACCGCCGGCGCGGCCTTCGCGTCGAAGAACGGCTTCTGCAGGATCCCCGCCGGGTACGTCATCCGGTTGTACGACGGGTTGTAGGACGCGTTCACCGTCTGCGCGTTCATGCTCCACTCGAGCCGGTCGACGGGCACCCCCACCTTCGACAGCCGGTAGCTCAGGCGCCAGCGGCGGCCGCCGATCATGTCGTCGTAGAACGACGGGCCGACCGCGAAGTCGTACTGCTTCCATTTGGACGGGTAGCCGACGAGCGCGAGCATCTTCTTGATCTTGTCGTGCGCCCGCGCGCGCGTCGCGTCGTCCATCCAGTCGACGGTGTCGAGGTTGCGGTCCATCGCGGCGACGATCGCGCCCACCACTTTTTCCGCCGCGGTCTTGCTCTCGCCCGGAAACGCGATCGCCAGCCACGGCCGGGCGAGGAGGTCGCCGAGCAGCTGGTCGGTCTGGGCGACGCAGCGCTTCCACCGCGGCGGCAGCTCCTTCTGCCCGGAGAGCTTCTGGGTGAACTCGAAGTCGAGGTCGACGTACGCCCGGGGCAGGGCGGCGATCCGCTCGCGCACCACGCGCGCCGTGAGATAGCTGCGCCAGCGCGCCGCCGGGATCGACCCGAGCAGCTTCCCCATCCCCTCGAGGTAGTCCGGGGACTCCACGTTGAAGTGGGCGGCGTCGCGCCGGCCGACCGCAGCGAGGTACGCCGGCCAGTCGATCGCCGGCGCCAGCTTGACGAGACCGGCGAGGTCCGTCGGGTGGTAGGTCTTCTCCGGCTCGTGGCGATCGACGACCGCCATCGCCACCTTGGCCATCTCCATCTCCACCGCGAGGACGTCGTCGGCCGCCTGCGCCGCCTCCGTGGGCTTCTTGCCCAGGAGCACGAACAGCTTCTCGGTGTTGTCGCGGTAGGCGGAGCGGACCGCCTTCGTCTTGTCGTCGTCGCGCTCGTAGTACCCCTTCTCCGGCAGGCCGAAGCCGTCCTGTTCGAGCGTGAGCACCATCTGCGTCGCGTCCTTGTAATCCTGCTCGGCGCCGGGATGGAACAGCACGAACGTGGCGTCGCGGTGCAGCGCCGCCACCGCCGCGCGCAGCGATTTCACGTCCTTGACCTTGGCGATCAGCGCGAGCGTCGGCCGGAGGGGCTTCGTGCCCGCCGCCTCGATCGCCGCCTCGTCCATGCACGCGCCGTAAAACGCGCCCAGCCGGACGAGCGTGGGATCGCCGCCGGGCGCGCTGCGCGCCTTCTCCAGGACGTCGCGCAGCGTCGCCTCGGTGCGGGTGAAGATCTCGTCGAACCGCCCGGTGGCCGCCTTGTCCGCCGGGATCTCGGTCCGCGCCATCCACCCGCCGCAGGCGTACTGGTAGAAGTCGGCGCACGGATCGACGCTGCGATCCATCGCCGCTGCGTCGAGGCCGACGTCCGCGAGCGTCATCTCCGGCGCCGTCTCCGGTGGGTGAGGCTGCGCCGGCGCGGGCGCCGCCGGCGGCGGCGCGGGAGGGGCGGCCGATTTGGCGCCGCACGCGAACGCCACCGCCGCCGCGAGGGCCAGGCTAGGCAACTGCTTCATGGGCGGCTCCTTGCGAGGATTACGGCGCCGGCTGGAGGCCGGCGTACACGAGCAGACCGTCGGAGTTGCCGAAGCCGCTGGGCGACTTCACGGCCCACTGCCCCTCGACGGTGACCTTCTGCCCGACGCTGATCTGGGGCGGCGGCGGGGCCTTCTTGAACTCTTCGACCCGACCGGGATCGCGCTTCTCGTCGTCGCGCAGCGGGCGCGGCACGTCCACCACCCACAGCGACTTCTCGAAGCTGGCGTTGGCGGAATCGGCGAGGTAGAAGTAGGGGCGGTCGCATACGTCGGGGCTGTCAGCGACGATCTTCTTCCCGACGTCCTTGGTGCAAGCGGCGATGTCTTTCTTGCCCTCACACAGCTTGGGGTCCGCCTTGACCTTCTTCTCGCCTTCTTCGGCGGCGCACGCGTCGAGGTCGTACTTGTACACGACGAAGCCGGAGATCTTGACGCTCTTGTCCAGGAACTTCTGCCCTTTCAAGCGCATCTCGGTCACCGAATGGCTGCCGTCGGCGTACGGTTTGGGATCGGGGAAGTCCGGAGGCGTCGGAAGATCGAGCTTGATCTCCGTCTCGGCGACCTCCGCCTTGGGGGCGCCCGTCGAGTCCGAGCTCGTACAGCCGCCCAGGCCGACGGACGCGGCGAGCAACGCACACCACCGCATGGCTCGGTCATAACATGGGGATCCGGGCGGCACAAGGATTCGGCATGCTTGCGCTGGCGCTGGGCGCGTGCGAGGGGCCCCCGGCCCGCCCCAAGCCGTGGCGGCACGCCGCCGAGCCGACCGCCACCGCCGGCGCCGAGACGTCCGCCGCCGCCCGCCTGCGCGAGCGCGCCGAGGCGCAGGCGGCGCGCCGCCACACCCTGCGCATCCGCCTCGAGGCCGACCCGACGCACCTGAGCCCGCTCCTCGACCCCGACGTGGAGGGGCTGCGCGCCGTCGCGGGGACCGTGTTCGAGCCGCTGGTCGTGCACGCCGGCGGCGGCGACGGCGTGGCGCCCGCGCTCGCCGAGTCGTACCGCGTGACGGACGGCGGCACCGAGCTGCGCTTCGTCCTGCGCGCCGGCGTGACGTTCCACGACGGCAAACCGCTCACCGCCGCCGATGCCCAGTTCTCGATCGATCGCGCCCGCGGCGGCCTGTCGCGCGTCCCCCACCTGCGGCGGGCGTTCGCGGCGATCGCCCAGGTCGACGTATGGGGGCCGCGCGACCTGCGCGTGCGGCTTCGCCGCCCCGACGGGTACGTCCTGCGCTCGCTCGTCGATCTGCCCATCGTCCCCGCTGCCCTGTACGAGGCCGGCGATCGGGCGCGCAACCGGGCGCCGGTCGGCACCGGCCCCTACCGCTTCGTCCGCTGGGCGCGCGGCGACCGCATCGTGCTCGCGCGCAACGACGCGTACTGGGGGCCGCGCCCGGCGTTCGACAAGGTCGAGCTCGTCGTCGTGCCCGACGGCGCCCGCGCGCTGATGCTGGCGCGCCAGGGCGACCTCGATCTCGTCCCCGCGGTCGTCCCCGAGCACTGGCCGGCGGAGGCGACCGCCCCCGCGACGGCGCGCGAGCTGGGGCTCATCCGGCTCCAGCCGGCGTGGCTGCGCTTCGGCGCGTTCAACTGCCGGCGGGCCCCGTTCGACGACGTGCGCGTGCGGCGCGCCGCGGCGCTGGCGGTGGATCGCGACAAGCTCGCGCGCGACGTCCACCGCGGCCTCGCCCGCCCGGTCGCCGGGCCGATCTTCCCCGGCGGCCCGGGCGACGCGCCGGCCGCGCCGCCGCCGACCGACCCCGCCGTGGCCGCGGCGCTCCTCGAGGAAGCGGGCTGGCACGACGGCGGCGGCGACGGCATCCGCGCGAAGGACGGGCAGAAGCTGCGCGTCGTCCTCGTCGTCCTCGCGGGCGGCGACGCGCGCGCCGACGCCGAGCGCGACCTCGTCATCGCCGGGCTGCGCCGCGCCGGCTTCTGGGTGGAGCTCCGTCCCGGCGACCGCAGCACGCTGGCGGCCCGGCTCCAGGGGGGCGACTTCGACCTCGCGCTCCTCGACTACCGCGGCCGCACCGACGAGAGTCTCGCGCCGATCTACGGCGCGGCCGGCGAGCTCAACCCGGGGCGGTGCGGGTCGTCGGCGATGGACGCCGCGCTCGCCGCGGCGGCCGCGCGCGAGGGCCCCGCGGCGCGCCGCCCGGCCGTCGTCGAGATCGCCCGCCTCGCCGCCGAGGAGCAGCCGCTCCTGCCGCTGGTCGCCCCCGATCCGGTTGGGCTCGTGTCCAAGCGGCTGGCGCCGGTCGCCCCCTGGGACGGCTGGCTCGCGCTGGCCGCGTTCACCCCATCGGAGCCAGCGTCACCACGCTGAAGCCGACCGCCGGGCGCGCGCCGGCGTTGGCGTAGGTGTGCGCCTGGTCGCCGGGAAACGCCGCCACGTCGCCCGGCCCGAGGTCGAACCGCTGTCCCGCGACCCACAGCGTCAGCGCGCCGTCCTCGCAGTACAGGTACTCGTGCGTGCCGGGGCGGTGCGGGATGCCGGCCATGCGCTCGCCCGCCGCGAGCTCCATCCGGTCGATCTCCATGCCGGGGATGGCGTGGGGGAGGAGCTTGTGCACCAGGGCCTTGCCGCCGCGGCCGCGGGCCTGCAGCGGCAGCGAGCCCTTGGGGAACAGCTGGCAGCGCGCGCGCGGGGCCGACAGCAGCTCCTCCAGCGACAGCTGCAGCGCGCCGGCGACGCGCGCCAGCACCGACAGCGTCGGGTTGGCGGCGCCGGTCTCGACGTTGGCGATGGTCGAGCGCGGGACGCCGCACAGCTTGGCGAGCTGGCTCTGGGTCAGGCCGCGCCGCTCGCGCACGTAGCGCAGGTTCTCCGCCAGGTTCGCGGCGAGCGCCTCGATCCTTGCCTGGGTCCCGTCCATCGACGAAGCTTACCCCGTGGCGCCCGAAGTCAAGCCGCTGCGGCTGTCGTCGATGCTCTCCGAGCTGGCGGCGGAGCCGGGCCCCACCACGCTGGGCGACGTGATCGACCGCGCCGCGCGCTCCGGCTTCGGCTTCGCCATCGGCATGCTGGGGGTGACCGCGATCCCGTTCGTGGGGCTGTCGACGCCGTTCGGCCTGGCGATCGCCGTCATGGCCGCGCAGATGTTGTTCGGCAAGACGCAGCCGTGGATGCCCAAGCGACTGCGCCGCCACCCCGTGTCGTCGGAGGCGCTCGAGCGCCTGAGCGCGCGGCTGCGCCGCTGGACCCGCTGGATGGAGCGGCTGATCAAGCCGCGCTGGTCGCCGCTGCTCCACGGGCCGCTGTGGCCCCTGTGCGGCCTGGGCATCGTGATCCTCGGCATCGGACTGGCGCTGCCGCTGCCCATCCCCGGATCGAACGCGATCTTCATCGCGCCGATCATCGTCTACGCCATCGGGCTCCTCGAGAACGACGGGGCCCTGGTGCTGCTCGGCCACGTCGCCACCGTCGTGCTCGTGCTGCTCGGCATCCTGTTCTGGGTGGTCGTGAAGGACGCGCTCATCGAGGTGTGGCGCTGGCTGCACGCGGCTTTCGGGTAAGATTCGGGCCGTGCGCCGCGCTCGCCCGCTCCTCTGCCTCCTGGTCGCGTGCGCGCGCCCGGCGCCGCCGCCGGCCGCGCCGACCGGCCCGGTCGTCATCTCGCTCGTCGGCACGAACGACCTCCACGGGTTCGTGCTCGACAAGGACGGGGTGGGCGGGCTGCCCCTCCTGGCCGGCTACCTGGCGAACCTGCGCGCGACCGGCCGGCCGGTGCTCCTCCTCGACGGGGGCGACGCCTTCCAGGGGACGCTCGAGTCGAACCTGAAGGAGGGCGAGGTCGTCGTCAAGGTGTACAACCTCATGGGCTACGACGCGATGGCGGTGGGCAACCACGAGCTCGACTACGGGCCGGTCGGCCCCGACGTCGCGCCGAAGCGGCCGGGCGACGACCCGCGCGGCGCGCTGAAGGCGCGCATCGCTGACGCGCGCTACCCGATCCTGTCGGCCAACCTCGTCGACGCCGCGACCGGACGGCCGTTCGCGGGGTCGTCGGTGATGGTCGAGCGCGGCGGCGTGAAGATCGGCGTCATCGGCCTCACCACGGTGGAGACGCCGCAGTCCACCCTGCCCGCCAACTTCGCCGGGCTGCGCATGCTGCCGCTGGCCGAGACGGCGAACGCCGAGGCGGCGCGCCTGCGCGCGGCCGGCGCCGAGGTGGTGATCGTCACCATGCACGCGGGCGCCAAGTGCAAGGATCCGGCGCTCGAGGCCACGTGCGAGGGGGAGCTCGTCGACGCCGCGCCGTCCATCCGCGGCGTCGACGCGATCGTCGCCGGCCACACCCACGCCGGCGTCAGGACGCGCCTCTCGGGCATCCCGACCATCGAGTCGTGGTCGTACGGCCGCGCGTTCGGGCGCATCGACCTCACCATCGAGGGCGGACGCGTGGCCGCGGCCCGGATCTTCCCCACGGAGGAGGTCCGCGCCGGCGCCCGCTACGAGGGCGCGCCGGTCGCGGCCGATGCGGCGGTGGCGGCGCTGATCCAGCCCTATGCCGAGGCGGCGCGGACGCGCCGCGACGAGCGGCTCGGCGTGCGCGTCGTCGAGCGGATCAAGAAGTCGTACGATCTCGAGTCGCCCCTCGGCGATCTGTTCGTCGATCTCATGCGGGACACGCGGCCCGGCGTCGACGGCGCGCTGAACAACGGGGGCGCGCTGCGCACCGACATGCCGGCGGGGGACCTCACCTACGGCGGTTTCTTCGAGATGTTTCCGTTCGACAACATGGTGGCCGAGGTCAAGCTCACCGGCGCGGAGCTGCGCCGCGTCGTGCGCACCAACCTGGAGAGCTCGAAGTCGATCCTGTCGCTGTCGGGGTTCCGCGCCCACGCGCAGTGCGCCGCGGGCCTGGAGATCGCCATCGCGCGCGCGGACGGCCGGCCCGTGCGCGACGACGAGGTGCTGACGGTGGTGACGAGCGACTTCCTGGCCACCGGCGGAAACGACGCGGCGTTCGCGGGGCTGCCCGACGGGGCGGTGCGCGTGCACAACGGCGTGCTCCTGCGCGAGGAGCTCGTGCGCGTGCTGCGCGCGCGCGGCGGCGAGCTCCGGCCGCCCGCCGACGGCCCGCGGCTCACCTATCCGGGCGTGCGGCCGGTGAGCTGCCCCAGGTGAGCTACGATGGGGGGCATGGATTTCCCGAAGCAGCACTCCGCCTCCCAGGCGCTCTTCGACGAGCTCTGTCCCGACGACCGGGGCGTCGCGCGCCGGCCGATGTTCGGCCACACCGCCGCGTTCGCGAACGGGAACATGTTCATGGGCACGTTCGGCGAGGACGTCATCCTGCGCCTGGACGAGGCCGCGCGGGCGGAGCTGCTCCGCCAGCGCGGGACGTCGATCTTCGAACCGATGAAGGGCCGGCCGATGCGCGAGTACGTCGTCGTGCCGCGGGGGTGGCGCGACGATCTCGACGCCGCGCGTCCGTGGGTGGCGCGGTCGCTCGCGTGGGTGAAGTCGCTGCCGGCGAAGAAGCCCAAGGGGGCGGCGAAGCCGAAGGCGCGCAAACCCGCGAAGCGACGGTGACGGTCTACCGCCCCCTGTACGGCGAGCCCTCCGCGGCGCCGCGCGCGGACACGCGCACCAGCGCTTCGCCGATGCGCTCGGCGAGGTCGGCGGCCAGCCCGGCCAGATGCGCGACCGCGCCGGGCGCCTCGATCCACTGCGGCTTGGCCAAGCGGAGCCGGCCGGCGGTCATCGACACCGTCACCGGATACTCCGCCGCGAGACGATCGCGCAGGTCCACATCGACGAGCTCGCGCACGACCTCCTCGGGATCGCCGTCCGAGTGCACGGTGGCGTCGCGCGTCACGTGGATCCACAGCGTGAGCTGCGGCTCGCCGAGCGGCACGTCGATGTGGGTGACGCGGTTTCCGCCCTCCCAGGTGAACCGATAGGTCAGCGGAAACCCGGAGACGTTCGTC
>DATFWE010000059.1:0-8799 GCA_035259575.1 Haliangiales bacterium | reverse complement strand
CGCGAGCAGGTCCCGTTCGAGCTCCTCGAGCAGCGCGACGCCGTCGCTTCCGCGTGGCGCGGCCACTACGATCGCCTGCACCTCCACACCAGCAAGGGGCTGTCGACGCTGCCGTACCTCGGGTTTCCGCGCGACGTCCCGCGCTATCCGACGCGCGCGCACGTCGTCGCCTACCTCGAGGAGTACGCGCGCCGCTTCGGGCTCGCGCCTCGCTTCGGCGAGCGCGTCGTCTCGGTGTGCCGCGACGGGGACGGCTGGCTGACGCGCAGCGAGGGCGCCGCGTACCGGTCGCGCCACGTCGTCGTGGCCACCGGATACACGCGCGCGCCGCACCGGCCCACCTGGCCCGGGCTGGACGCGTTCGCCGGCCGGGTCCTGCACAGCTCGGAGTACCGCAACGGCAAGGAGTGGGCGGGACGGCGGGTGCTCGTCGTCGGCTTCGGCAACTCCGGCGGCGAGATCGCGATCGATCTGGCCGAGCACGGCGCGCGGCCGAGCATGTCGGTGCGCAGCCCGGTCAACATCGTGCCGCGCGATTTCATGGGGCTGCCGATCCTGGCCTGGGGGATCGCGCTCAGCCTTCTGCCGGTCCGCGTCGCCGACGCGATCGCCTGGCTCGTGTCGCGCCTGGCGGTCGGGCGGCTCGAGCGCCTCGGCCTGGCCAAGCTCCCCTACGGGCCGATGACCCAGATCCGCCGCCACCGCCGCATCCCGCTCCTCGACATCGGGACGGTGGCCCGCATCCGGCGGCGCGAGATCGAGGTCCTGCCGGGAGTCGACGCGTTCGTCGCCGGGGGCGCGCGCTTCGCCGGCGGCGTCGAGCGCGCGTTCGACGCGGTGGTGCTCGCCACCGGCTATCGGCCCGCGCTGTCCGCGTTCCTCGACCCCGCCGCCGAGGTGGTCGACGAGAACGGCGTGCCCCGGGCGAGCGGCGCCGAGACGCTGCCCGGGCTCTACTTCTGCGGCTTCTACGTGGCGCCGACGGGGATGCTGCGCGAGATCGCTCGCGACGCCAGGCGCATCGCCCGCGCCATCGCGCGCCCGCGGCGTTGACCCTGGCGTCGCGCCGTCGCATAAGGGTGGTATGGCGACGCACCTTCTCGAGCGGCTCGGGATTCGTCACCCCATCGTCCAGGCGCCCATGGCGGGAGGCATCACCACGCCCGAGCTCGTCGCGGCGGTCGCCGAGGCCGGCGCGCTCGGGTCGATCGGCGCGCCGACCTACTCGGCGGCGGAGATCGCGGCGGCCGCCGAGGCGGTGCGCCGGCTCACGTCGAGGCCGTTCGCGATCAACCTATTCATCCCGCTGCCGGCGGCGGAGTCCGATCCGGTGGCCATCGCCCGCGTCGCGCCGATCCTGCGCTCGTTCCGCGCGGAGCTGGGGCTGCCGCTCGAGCCGCCGCCGCCGCGCGCGCCGGAGGGCTTCGACGCGCAGTTCGAGGCGGTGCTGCGCGCCGGCCCGCCGGTGTTCAGCTTCACCATGGGCATCCTCGAGCCCGAGCGCGTGCGCGCGCTGCACGAGGCGGGGACGTTCATCATCGGCACGGCCAACACGGCCGACGAGGCGGAGGCGCTCGAGGAATCCGGCGTCGACGCCGTGTGCGCGCAGGGCGCCGAGGCGGGCGGCCACCGCGGCGCCTTCCTCGCCCCGCCCGACGCCAGCATGGTCGGCACGATGGCGCTCGTGCGCCAGGCCGTGCAGCGCGTGAAGGTCCCGGTGCTCGCCGCCGGGGGCATCATGGACGGCGCCGGGATCGCGGCGGCGCTCGCGCTCGGCGCGCAGGCGGCGCAGATGGGCACCGCGTTCCTGTCGGCGGCGGAGGCCGGCACGGCCGCCGGGCACCGCGAGGCGCTCCTGTCCCCCGACGCGCGCCACACGGTGATCACGCGCGCCTTCTCCGGCCGGCAGGCCCGGACGATCCGCAACCGCTTCACCGACGCGCTCGCGGGCGACGACGTCCCGCCGTTCCCGCTCCACGCGGCGATGACCGCGGACATCCGCGCCGCGGCGGCCAAGCAGGGGCGGCGCGACCTCATGTCGATGTTCGCGGGGCAGGGGGCGCCGCTGTCGCGAGCAATGTCCGCGGGGCAGCTCGTGGCGACGCTGGCGCGCGAGGCGGTGGAGCGTGCCTGAGATCGACTTCTGGTGCGAGCTCGCGAGCTCGTACACCTACCTCGCGGCCATGCGGATCGACGCGGTCGCCGCGGCGCGCGGCGTCGGCGTCCGCTGGTCGCCGTTCCTCCTCGGTCCGATCTTCGCCGCGCGCGGCATGAATACGTCGCCGTTCGTGATCGACCCGCTGCGGGGGCGCTACATGTGGCGCGACGTGGAGCGCATCGCCGGCGGCCTGGGCGTCCCGTTCCGGCGCCCGTCGGTGTTCCCGCGCAGTTCGGTAGCGGCGGCGCGGGTGGCGCTCGTCGGCGTGGAGCGCGGCTGGGGGCCGGCGTTCGTGCGCGCGGCGATGCGGGCGAACTTCGGCGAGGACCGTGAGATCGGCGCGCCGGAGGTCATCGACGAGCTTCTCGCCGACCTGGGCGTCGACGGGCCCGCGACGCGGGTCGAGGCCGAATCCCCCGCGCGCCGCCCGCGCCTGCGCGCCGCGACCGAGCGCGCCGCGTCGCTGGGGATCTTCGGCGCCCCCACGTTCATGGTCGGCGAGGAGATGTTCTTCGGCAACGACCGGCTCGAGCAGGCCGTGGACTGGGCGACGCGCTGAGCCGGGCCCCGCCCGGGGGCGGAGCGGACGCCTCGGGTGACGAGGTATATTGCCCCCGTGAGGTTGCGCGCTGTCGCGCTCGTGGCCGCGAGCTTGTTCCAACTCATCCCGGATCGCTCGGCCCACGCGTGTGCGCCCGCGCCTCGCCAAGGTGAGCAGGTCCGCATCGACGAGGAGACCGCGGTCATCGTGTGGGACGAGGCGCGGAAGCTGGAGCACTTCATCCGAACTGCGACGTTCGCGACGTCGTCCACCACCGCCGATTTCGGATTTCTCGTCCCCACGCCCACGCAGCCGGAGCTGGCGGAGGTGCCCTTCACGATCTTCGCCGAGATCGAGAAGACCATCGAAGACCGGCGCCCCGTGGTGACGAAGAGGCAGTGGCGCTTCGGCTGCATGATGGACTTGATCCCGCCGCCTCGTGCGACATCGGTTCCCCCGGTGCGCGTGCTCGAGCAGAAGGTCGTCGCAGGGTACGACGCGGCGGTGCTCGAGGCCGACAGCGCCACCGCGCTCGCCCACTGGCTCGCGGAGAACCAGTATGGGAACCGTCCCGAGCTCGGAGCGTGGCTCGAGCCGTACGTCTCCGCGCACTGGAAGGTGACGGCGTTCCGGTTTCGCCCGTCAGGCGCCGCCCGCTTTCCGAGCGGCGCGGTGCGGATGTCGTTTCAGACCGAGCGGCCGTTCTTTCCCTATCGCGAGCCGGCCGACGCCGGCGCGGCGGGCGAACGGCGCCTGCGCGTGCATCTGGTTGCCGCGCGGAAGATGCAGGGAACCCTCGGCGACGGCGCCAAGCCTTGGGCGGCGGGCGTGGAGTACGCCGACGCATGGCCCGGCGCCTCCGCGTTGCTCGGCGCCATCGTCCCCGAAGGGGCGCTCCCGGCGAAGCCCTGGCTGACGTCGTTCCTCGACCCCTCGACCACGCGCGCTCCGGGCGAGCTCTTCTTCTCGCCCGCCCCCGACGACGCTCCCGTCCCGCCTTCGCCGCGCGTCGAGTTGGAGGATACTTGGATCCCGGTAGATCTCTTCGCGCTCGTCGTCGTCACCGGGTTCATCGTGGGCTGGCGAAAATGGAGGCGGGCGCGGCGCACCGGAACCGCCGCCCCACCCCGGTCTGTGTAGTTCCTCATGACTCTGCCGGAGCAAGATAGGCGGCTCCCGCCCCCCACCGCCTCCGGCTTGCAATCCGGCTTGCGCTGATGGGTTTGTGGACAAGCGCGGGGACATAGCGCCCGATCGCATGCTCGGTTCGCGAGGGCCGCGCTTGCCCACAAGCCCACAGCGCCTAACCCCCTGGGGGGCCCCCGAACGCCCCCACCCCCGGTAGAGAAAAACCAGAGAGGACGCCACGGGCGCCACTCTCGGGGGGATTGGGGGGGCGTTTTTCAAAACTCTGGCAGTAGCAGCAACCTGTGAGCGGTGTGGGCGGGCCGCGAACCGTCGGTGACGAGGCGCGGAGGGGCGGCGTGCGGTCGCGGGCCGTCCAAGCGACTGTGGGCGGCCCTCCCGATCGGACCGTCGGCAACGGGTCGGGCCGTCCACAGGCGCGTCACCGGTCACAGGCAATGCGTTTCCTGTTGACTTCCCCTGTATGTTGTACGAATATGCCTGAGCAAGATGAGCCGACGCGCCCACCGACAGCTGTCGCTTCCGAGACCGCCGACCTGGGGCGGACCGCGCGAGAACTCCGGCCGTAAGCCGACCGGACGGTTCGGCGGCTACGACCGCCGCGGCCGCCCGCAAGCGGGCGTCAGCCACGGCACTCGGCCGGAGCTCAACCCGCGCCAGCCGCTCCACGTGACGCTCCGCGCGGTGAACGGCTCACCGAACATGCGCAATTTCGCGGTGGCCGGCGAAATTGGCAAGCTCCTCAAGCGCCGCGCGCGGCGCGAGCTGCCCTGCCGCGTCGTCCACTTCACGATCCAGAACGACCACATCCACATGATCGTCGAGGCCGCGGACCGCACGGCGCTCTCGCGCGGCATCCAAGGGTTGGCGTCGGGTATCGCACGTGTGGTCAACAGGACCGCCGGTTGCGCCGGCGGCCTGTGGCGCGATCGCTACCACGCGCGGGCGCTAAGGACGCCCACTGAGGTCCGTAATTGCTTAGTCTACGTTCTTCGGAACGCGGCCAAACACGGATCGACCGCCGCGGCGGTCGATCCGTGTTCGGCCGCGGCGTGGTTCGACGGCTTCGCGGACCGGCCGGCGATGCGCACAGACCTGGCACCCGTTGTACCCCCAACAACCTGGCTCCTCTCGACGGGCTGGCGCGCGCGCGGCGGCGGGCCCCTCCGGGCGGGCGAAACGCCCGTCGGGCTCGACTGAGCGGAGCCCCCGGCGTTTTCCCTTCACCGCGACCCCTTTCCGGGCCACGATCCCGAGAGTAGGAGGCAGCCATGGGTTCCTCGATCGAGATCTCCGGACCCACGCCGGCCGAAGGCAAGGTGGTGTTCACGCCCGATGCGCTGGCGTTCGTGGGCGACCTGGTCGCCCGGTTCGGCGCGACGCGCGCGGCGCTCCTCGATCGGCGGCGCAAGCGCGACGCCGAGATCGCCGCCGGGCGGGCTTACGAGCTCCTGGCCGAGACCGAGTCCGTGCGCGGCGGCGCGTGGAAGGTCGCGCCCGCCCCCGCCGACCTGCAAAAGCGGCACGTCGAGATCACCGGCCCCGTCGAGCAGAAGATGATGATCAACGCGCTGAACTCGGGCGCCGACGTGTTCATGGCCGACTTCGAGGACTCGCTCTCCCCCACCTGGGACAACGTGGTGCGCGGCCAGGCCAACATGATCGAGGCGGTACGGCGGACGCTCGCTTACACGTCGCCCGAGGGCAAGCGCTACCGGCTCAACGATACGATCGCGACGTTGATGGTGCGCCCGCGCGGCTGGCACCTCGTCGAGAAGCACGCGACGCTGAACGGCCGGCCGGTCTCGGCGAGCCTGTTCGACTTCGGCGTGAGTTTCTTCCACAACGCGCGCGCGCTCCTCGACCGCGGCAGCGGCCCCTACTTCTATCTCCCCAAGATGGAGAGCCACCTCGAGGCCCGCCTGTGGAACGACGTCTTCGTCGCGGCGCAGGCCGCGCTCGGCGTGCCGCGCGCGTCGGTGCGCGCCACGGTCCTCATCGAGACGCTGCCCGCCGCGTTCGAGATGGAGGAGATCCTCTACGAGCTGCGCGAGCACATGAGCGGGCTCAATGCCGGCCGGTGGGACTACCTGTTCAGCACGATCAAGAAGACGCGCGACAAGCCGGGGCTGGGGATCGTCGATCGCGCGCAGCTCACCATGACCGTCCCGTTCATGCGCGCCTACACCGAGCTCCTGGTGCGCACGTGCCACAAGCGCGGCGCGCACGCGATGGGCGGCATGGCGCCGTTCATCCCCAGCCGCAAGAACCCGGAGATCAACGCCGCCGCGCTCGCCAAGGTGCGCGACGACAAGCTGCGCGAGGTCCACGACGGCTTCGACGGCACGTGGGTGGCGCACCCCGACCTGGTGCCGACGGCGAAGGAGGTGTTCGACGCCGAGCTCGGCGACCGGCCGCACCAGAAGGACCGGCTGCGCGAGGACGTGCGCGTCACCGCGGCCGAGCTGCAGGACACGCGCGTGCCCGGCGGCACGGTGACCGAGGCGGGCGTACGCAACAACATCAGTGTGGCGCTGCAGTACATCGCCGCCTGGCTGGGCGGAAACGGCGCGGTCGCCATCTTCAACCTGATGGAGGACGCCGCCACCGCCGAGATCGCGCGGGGGCAGCTGTGGTTCTGGGTGCACCGGCGCGGCACGCTCGACGACGGGCGGCGCATCACCGCCGATCTCTACCGGCAGATCCGCGACGAGGAGGCGCGCAAGCTCGCCGGCCTTCCCGCCGAGGCCCATCTGCCCCGAGCGATCGCGCTCCTCGACGGGCTCGTCCTCCCCGACGCGTTCGTCGACTTCCTGACGCTCCCGGCCTACGAGGAGCTCGACTGATCATGGAGGTCGCGGCCGCCCCCCCGCTCGCGCCCGATCTGGTCGATCGCTTCGCCGCGCTCGTCGGGGCGGACAACTGCATCTCCGAGGCCGCCGCGCTGCGGACGTACGAGTGCGACGGGCTGACGAGCTTTCGCGCGCGGCCCGGGCTGGTCGTGCTGCCGCGGTCGACCGAGGAGGTCGTCGAGGTGGTCAAGCTCGCCCGCCGCGTCGGGCTGCCCATCGTGCCGCGCGGCTCGGGCACCGGTCTGTCCGGCGGCGCCCTGCCCGTGCCGGGGTGCGTGCTGCTCGGGCTGTCCCGCATGAAACGCATCCTCGCCGTGGACTTCGACAACCAGTGGGTGCGCGTCGAGCCGGGCGTCATCAACCTGGAGATCTCGAAGCGCATCGCGCCCCGCGGGTACTACTACGCGCCCGATCCGTCGTCGCAGCAGGTGTGCACGATCGGCGGCAACGTGGCCGAGAATTCCGGCGGCGCGCATTGCCTCAAATACGGGTTCACCACCAACCACGTGCTCGGCGCCAAGGTGGTGCTCGCCGACGGCGCGGTGGTGGAGCTCGGCGGCCCGGTGCTCGACGCGCCCGGCTACGACCTGCGCGGCGCGCTCGTCGGCAGCGAGGGGACGCTCGGCGTCGTCGTCGAGGTGACCCTGCGCATCCTGCGCAAGCCGGAGGCGACGCGCACGTTCTTCGCCACGTTCCCGTCCACCGACGAGGCGGGGCACGCGGTGTCGCTCATCATCGCCGCCGGCATCCTCCCGGCGGCGATCGAGATGATGGACGCCCTGGCCATCGTCGCCATCAAGGCGGCGACGGGCGTGGACTGGCCCGACGTGGGCGCGGCACTGCTCATGGACGTCGACGGCACGACGGCCGAGGTCGAGCACACCGCCGCCGAGGCGACGCGCCTCGCCCGCGAGGCCGGCGCGCTCGAGATCCGCGTGCCGCGCGACGCGGCCGAGCGCGAGACGATGTGGCGCGGCCGCAAGAGCGCGTTCGCCGCGGTCGGGCGCATCAGCCCCAACTACGTCGTCCAGGACGGCGTCATCCCCCGGTCGGAGATCGCGAAGGTCCTGCGCGACATCGAGCGCCTCGCGCGCGACGCCGGGCTCAGGATCGCCAACGTGTTCCACGCCGGCGACGGAAACCTCCACCCGCTTGTGCTCTATGACGCGGCCGTGCCCGGACAGGAGGAGCTGGCGGAAAAGACCGCCGGCGAAATCCTCAAGGTGTGCGTCGCCGCCGGCGGCTCGATCACCGGCGAGCACGGCGTCGGCGCCGACAAAGCCCCCTACATGTCCGACATGTTCTCCGACGCCGATCTGGGCACGATGAACCTCGTGCGCTGCGCGTTCGACCCCGAGGTGCGCTTCAACCCGGGCAAGGTGTTTCCAACGCCGCGCCTGTGCGGCGACCGGCCGGGCAAGTACGTGCCGCACGCGACCGAGACGAGCGGGCTGGCGGGGAGGGGATGATGGCGGCCGCGAGCCGGCCGGCGGGCGCGGGGGACGCCATCCTCGGCGTCGCGCCGCGCCGCGCGTTCCTGCCCGCCGGCGTCGACGAGTGCGCGGAGGTCATGGGGCTCGCGGCGCGCGAGAAGCTGCGCGTCGCGATCATCGGCGGGGGCACCGAGCTGGGGCTCGGCCGGCCGCCCGCGGGCCTCGACGCGGTCGTGCGCAGCGAGCGCATGGGGCGCATCCTCGACTATGCCCCGTCGGACATGGTCCTCGCCGTCGAGGCGGGCGCGACGCTGGCGAGCGTGCAGAGCGCGGCGGGCGCGCATGGCCAGATGCTGGCGATCGACCCGCCGCACCCCGAGCGCGCCACGATCGGCGGCCTGGTCGCGACGGGCGCGTTCGGGCCCCGCCGCGCCCGCTACGGCGCGATCCGCGACCTCATCATCGGCGTGACCCTGGTCCGTGCCGACGGCACGGTCGCCCGCGGCGGCGGCAAGGTGGTGAAGAACGTCGCCGGCTTCGACCTGCCCAAGGTCGCGTGCGGCTCGCTGGGCTCGCTGGGCCTGGTCGGGGCGGCGGCGTTCCGGCTCCACCCGCTGCCCGAAGCGGTCCAGACCGTGGTGATGACGGGCCTGGGCCCCGAGCAGGGGG